>DAOWAK010000175.1 GCA_030634605.1 Sedimentisphaerales bacterium | reverse complement strand
AAGTAGTCCAGGAATTCTTGAATAATAGGATAATCTTGCATGACATTACCATTTTTCGGCGATAGTTTAGAATTTATCAACTCTCCCAACGACCATCGGAGTTGAATCATGTTTACTTCAGAGCCTTGCGTCGGTTTCGGGTCACGATTCCGATTTTAAGGCGACACCAATAATGCGTATCCTTCGGGGTTATGTTCGCCAGTCAAGAACACTCCCAGGAGGAATTCGAATCACCAGCTTTCGCTGGACCGGATTCTGGCAGAGCCTCATCGAGACGCTTGTTTATCTTGCTCGCTCTGCCTAGAATAATGAATTTCTACATAATTGAATTACCAGCTTTCGCTGGACCGGATTCGCCGCGATCCACAGGAAATTTCGACGCTCCCGTTGGTCGCTTAATCGTTATAAATAAGGCAGTTAAATACAAATTCCTACATAATTGAATTACCGGCAGAACTTTCATGCGACCAGGACTGTGGTGCCAGCAGTGCATCTGCTTCTTCAACCAGATGTTTGCTCAACTGGAAGCTGAGCACCGCCGCGTCGAACCAGTCGAAGTCGGTTTTTCGGTCATGGGCCATGTTCACAAAAGCGTCCAGGATGTCTTCCTCGCCACCGGGCTGATAACGGAAGACAAATCGATCCTGGCCTTTGACCAGTGAAAGTTCTTTTTGGTTTTCCGGCATGGATTTATTCTCCATCTACAGAGCTGACCTTTTGTTGGCCGAGCCAATCTCTTTCTAAAGCGAGCATTTCTCCAATAACCTCATGCGAAACGAACCGTAAATAGCGTCTGGAGGTCAAATAAGTTTCCCATCCAGAGGGGCTGTCATTACCGGAGCGATCGGCGGCGTACTGTTTTAGCCGATCAATGACATCATTGTGATCGGCATCAAAAATCCGGACGACACCAACTCTGGGCAGCAGGGTTTTGCCGGCTTCCAGGGCGAAAGGCTTTGCCGCCCGTGCCAGTTTACCGGGATTAATGTGCCGGGCCGGCAGCTTTTCATCGCGGTCTATTCCGGCGGTGTACAACTGAACGGCCATGCCCATTTTCGGAGGCCGATAGGGATCGTACTGGGTGATCGAACCGACAATCACTCCATCAACTCCCAAGGCATCGGCCAGCCTGACGGCATCATCGGGATTCGATATTTTGTTGATGCCCATCCGGCTCATGGTTGCCAGAACCTTGTTGACCGCCACTACATCGAGACTTTTGACCTGCTGCAGTTCAGTATAGAACTCGTCCGTAACAGCCAGGACGTCGAGATAATCAGAACCGGACTGATTCAAAAACGGCGCCACAGCCAACGTGCGGGGAAGCGGATAAGGATCTTCATAGATCCTATCGCTCCTTTGGGGTTTGTTGCAACCGGCACAGAGCACAACCGAGAGCAACAGGACACCCAGCAACAATAATGTTCGGCGAGAACATGGGGTCATAACGGTCTTTCGCTATTCACTTTTTGTTGGGTGCCCGGGTCAGGTACCCATTTTTCGATCAATTAATAATTTGCTTTAACGCTGTTCAAGGGATGCTGTCCCATATCCAGCGGTTTTGTCCGGGTAAAATTCACCTGATGAGGTTTAACCGACCAGATGTTTTCCATGCCGTTTCGGTCCGAGCAGAAGAATACCGATCCCGAGGGGGAGAAGCATGGTGAAAAATTGGATGCGTCGGCATGAGTCAGGCGAAGGTTGTTGGTGCCGTTCAGATTTACTATCAAAATGTCTTCACCGGTGGTCAAGGGAACCGACGGATCGACATTTTCATAGAGGCTTCTGCTGACGGTGCTATAAGCGAGTTGCTGTCCATTCGGTGACCAGGCCGGGCAAATGCAGGCGTAATCGACAGAGCTTACGATTTCGGTGGGGAATTTTGCTTCGCCATCGACGAAATCCAGGGTCCAGATGCTAAACCACTGGCTGCCGCGATAACGGGCCTGCTGAAACGCGATTTTTGGAATTTGAGAATTGGGACACCACTGGGGAAACAAACCGTAACCAATCCATTTTTTGATGCTGGGATTTTCAACGCTGACAACCCAAAGCTCCCACTGCTGCGACCTGGAACCCATTGAGCAATAGACAATTTGTTTGCCGTCGGGGGACCAGGAAGGATGAATGTCGTTGCTGGTTCCAGTGGTCAGCCGGATAGGATTGGTGCCATCGACGCCCACCACCCAGATATTCCAGTTGCCGGCACGGTTGCTGGCGTAGGCTACTTTATCGGCCAAGGGGGAAAAAGCGGGCTGAATCTCACTGGCAGGATCGCTGGTGAGCCTGGTCGCGGTGAATCCGGAGGTTTGTTTGACATAAATGTCGGGGTTGGGAGCATGCCTTAAACTACTGAAAACAACCCACTTACCGTCAGCACTGAGGTCTGGGTCGTAGTCTCCGCCCTCTTCGCAGAAACTGTGCTGGATAAGTGAACTGAAAGGCTTCTGGGAAAAAGCAACAGGCTGCCAGCCACTGAGATTTCCGTAGAGATTAGTTTGGAGCTGATGGGATTGTTGCGTCCGGCCCGAGTAAGACGGACCAAAGAATCCTGAACAGCCGGTCATGAAAATCAGACAGGCCGATACCAGGACAACGCATTTTGCAAGTGACAAATTCCGCATAAGCTTGTGAACTATGTGTTTCTGGTGGTTTATACATTTTTTCCCGGCTTGCCATGACTTCCAGTCGAGAAGCGAGGAATGCGATGTTTCGATGTAGCGTGGTTGGGACTCCATTCCCAACATCCTTATCGACAGGTTTTTATGTCGCATCGACCGAATCCTCCAATAGACCTGGCTGCCGGTTGAAACACGAATTTCTTCTGGCGATGCCTGTCCTATGTAGGCTTTATCGGCCGTTCGCAAGGTCCAGGTAAGTAAAATGCGGTATTTTTTTTTCGCCGCAGTTTTAAGTCCCATAAACCTTTACAGGATTTTTATCGACAACCTGAGCTGGGTTTCTTTAACGTAGATTTGGATGGGAGAAAAAAAGAATTGATTTACCCCGCATATACAGAACCCCCGCTGAGACAAATCCGCCAAACCGGGCGAATCAGCGGTGCTCTGTCAGCCTGATTTTTAGCGACGGAAAACGTAAGCTACCTAAATACAAAGTGATACGTCACACTGCCCCCTGATAATCATCTTCGGATCGGTACCTGATTTTGCGGGATGGATGGCCAACTACCGCAGTTTTTGCCCAATTATTACTCAGAATCCGCATCTGGAACAGATGTTGTCGGTCGGAAGGCCCGGTCAATCAGGCCGAGTTCCTGGCGAATTCGGCTGATGAGCTGCCTTTCGAGGGATCGTTTTCTTTCGATTTTGGTCCAGACTTTTCGCTTGGCGGGTGCGGCGGCTTCGGTTTCCATCGGCGAAGGCAAGCCGTAATCGCGGCCGGAACGCTGATTCTGGAACATCTGGTAAGTCTGGGTGTCGCTGCGTTCGACGTTGACCTGGGCATAAACCCAAATTTTACCTCTACGGTGCTTAAGGTTAACCAGAGCCCGGCGGCGGGTGTCGGATTTGTTGATATCGGTGGGGGTGGTGGCCTGGAGCCAGGAAGTGGTTTTTGACTCGATGGTGCCCAGTTCCCTATCTGCCGAGACCCTGCCGAACTCGCCGCGCATGACCTTTTCGCAGGCGTCAAAGGCGGTATCATAAGGAACCTGGGCCAGTAAACTGCGGGAAAAACCCTGGGGATGGGCAGGGGCGGCAGCACAGCCAGCCATAGAAATTATGAAAAGTGGCAATATTAGCAAAAAAACCAATAATTTAGTCCGCTTCATAATGATCTCCAGTAACGATTTCGATAAGCTAATTGTTTTTCTTAAGGACACTTGAATCCGCATAACTATTGAATTATAGCACATAATAGCCCGTTATCCAAGGCGACAGGCGACAAAAAGCACCAAAATAATATCGACAAACAACCGGTGTTTTGCTAACATAAACATTAAGTTTTTTTACCGGGACGACACGGTAAACCTGCTGGATTTCGCTCTGCTGTCCCAGGATTTCCTGTGGACGGCACCTTGGTACGAATAATAAAAAAACAACCAAACCAACCGCTATTCAATAAAAATTTCATACTGAAGTTCCACCGGCTGCAAGTTGACTGGCTTGCAGCCTTTTTTTTTGCTGGACAATCATGTCATTGGGGCAGGTTGACAAAAAAGCCGATACTAACTGTGCGGTTTCGCACTTTTTCTTGAGTGGCTCGGTTGGGTTTCGGTTCGGCAGGGCCTTTTTGGCTAGGCGGACGACAATTTT
>DAOWAK010000220.1 GCA_030634605.1 Sedimentisphaerales bacterium | reverse complement strand
AATCCTTCTCAATTGCCTGCCGCAATTCCTCCGCCGAATCAAACCGCTTCTGGTCGCGTATCTTTTCCACCAGAGACAACATAATATGTTTCTCGTAAAATTCTTCCGCATCATGAGGCCGATCCAGCAGATAAGCCTCCACCTGCCATCTGCCATCAACAAACGTCTCACAACTGCCGATGCTTATCGCCACCGGAAAAATTTCATCACTCTTCCAGACCCCTTGCGGCGTATCTCCCAGCCGCGCAAAACCGGCATAAACTCCATCACCCGGCACCAACTGACCCTGATGATACAGCTCCATGTTCGCCGTCGGAAATCCCAACCGACGGCCCTGACCTCGCCCACGCACCACCACTCCGCCCAGCACATAATAACGCCCCAGACAACACCGGGCCTCTTCCAGCTTCCCTTCCAGCAACTGCCCCCGAATCAGCGTACTGCTCACCGCCACCGGCGATTCACCACCAACCGAAACCCGAAAACTCTCCGTCATGTGCGCTTCAAAACCCAGCTTCCCACCCAACTCCTGCAAATTCACTACCGAACCGCCCCGCTGCTTGCCAAAACCAAACGTCTCCCCCTCAACAATATGCCGCACACCTATCCGGTTCAACAGAATGTGTTCGGCAAACTGCTCCGCCGACAGTGACAAAAACTGAGCTGTCGTTTCCACAATAATCAATTGATCCAGACCGCTTTCTTCCAGCATCCGCGTCTTGATCTGCAATGGCGACAAAATCTGCGGCGCCTTGTCCGGCCGCAACAACCGCACCGGAGCCGGATCAAACGTCAATCCCACCAGCGGCAACGATTCACACTCCGCCACCTCGCGCCCGTGACGGATAATCGCCTGATGCCCCAGATGAACACCGTCAAAATTCCCCACGCTCAACACACAACCACCCTCAGGCCGGGGATAATCGTTCAAGGATAAACAGCGAAACACCTGCATAAAACTAGTTCACCCCCGCCAGACGGTCATCAACCAAATGCTCACAACTCAAACGTTCACGAACACGCTTCACCCCCTCTACGTATTCCTGCCGACCTTTCAGCCGCAGTGCTCTTTTGTAATATTGCTCTGCCAACCGATACCGCCCCGACGCTTCGCTCGTCACCGCCGCGTCATACAAAGCCCCCTCATCTCCCAGCCGCTCATCCGCCGCTCTGCCGAACCATTCCCGCGCCGCCGCGTAATCACCATTTCGCGCCGCTTCGTTACCCCGCCTACAGTTTTCGCCTTTACACTCCATCAGTTGACATTCCACCAATCCCTCCGGCGGAAACAATCCGCTCAAAAATTCATCCACACTAGCCCGCAACGCGCGACGCATCCCCGCGTCATCCTCCAACAGCACCTGTTCAGCTGCCAGGGAAACCGAATACAAAATCGGCCCAACAGCTCCCCGTCTCAAAAAAAACGAAACTTCCACAACCGCCGTTATTTCACTTTGATTCGCCGCCGCCGCCCCGATCCGCATCCCAACCTCCCCGTCAATCAAAACGCTGCCTGCTCCGGACCCAACTTTTCCCGCCACCACCTCCCCCGAATCCTGCTCCACAGCCATCTCACTCAGCTGCTCGCCGAGATAATTCTTCACAAATTCCGCATTCTGCTTCTGCCCCGGTTCATCCCCCATCACCTTCCCCACCGCAAAACCGCCCTCATAACCTTCCAGCACCTCAATGGACCTGCCAGCCTCCGGCAATCGAATTACCGGCAAATCCGCAGCACAACCCATCAGGACCAATTGCCCCATAAGCATCGCCGCCAAAATGAGATACCTTTTTTTCAACCTTTTTCGCTCCATCTAATTCCACGCTTTAGAAAACCGCTACCACCCAGATCGTAGGATAAATCTCCCCTCCCGCTTCGGCAAGGGAAAAATCTGCCCCTTGACTATGCTGCCACAAGCACTTATGCTGAAAATAATGCTTACAAACCGCCGACGAACAAAAAAAATCACCCTAGGCGACCTCGTAATTGGCGACTGCTCCCCCGTCGTCGTCCAGAGCATGACCAACGTCCACACCCACGACATCGACCCCTGCCTCGCCCAGATCAACGACCTCGCCCAGAAAGGCTGCGAAGTCGTCCGCCTGGCAGTACCCACCAAAGCCGACACCGACGCCCTCCCAGAAATCATCCGTCAAAGCCCCGTCCCCCTCGTCGCCGATGTCCATTTCCATTACCAGCGCGCCCTCGAAGCCATCAACGCCGGCATCCCCAAAATCCGCCTCAACCCCGGCAACATCAACGATCGCCAACAGGTCGAACAGGTTATCGCCGCCTGCAAAGCCAACCAAACCGCCATCCGCGTCGGCGTCAACGAAGGCAGCATCGTCGAAAGAAAAGACTCCCAACGCCGCCAACACGAACAGCAGCTCAACATCATCGACTTAATGCTCGCCAAACTCACCGAATACGTCAAAATCTTCCAGGATAACAATTTCGACAATCTCGTGCTCTCCGCCAAATGCCATAACGCCGCCCGCTGCATCGCCGTCAATCGCGCCATCAGCCAGAATTTCGATTACCCGCTCCACCTCGGCGTAACCCATTCCGGCGACATCCAGACCGGCTCAATTCGCTCCGCCGCCGCCCTGGGCACCCTGCTCGCCGAAGGCATCGGCGACACCATTCGCGTCTCGCTCGCCGGCGATCCCCTCGCCGAAGTGGACGTCGCCTGGGAAATCCTCTCCAGCTTACGCCTCCGCCGGAAAAACGCCCCCGAACTCATCGCCTGCCCCACCTGCGGCCGCACCGAAATCGATCTGATAGAAATGGTCGAAAAAGTCAAACTCTCCCTGGCCACCATCAAAAAACCCATCACCGTCGCCGTCATGGGCTGCGTAGTCAACGGTCCCGGTGAAGCTGACGGCGCCGACGTCGCACTCTGCGGCGGAAAAAACAACGCCGTCATCTATCGACAAGGCCAAAAGGTCGCCTCCGTCCCCGCCGAGCAGGCCGTTGACGCCCTGCTCGAACAGATTAACATCTTCCTCACCCAAAATTCCCCCGACGCCTGATCAGGCAAAAACTGAGCTAAAACAACCGAAAAACACAAAAACAGCACCAACAAACGTAACCCGACAAATCCAGGAACCAATAACAACAATGTCGTCCCGGATAAACCATTTCAAAACCCGACGGCCATGGCGATTCTCACCACATCACTGGCGCCGCCGGAAAATCGCCGCCTCCATCCTGCTCCTGCTGCTCATCTCCATCACTCTGATCTGGAATTACGCCTCCGGCCAGGAACGCATCCGCCTGCAAACCATCAAATCTCTCGAAATCCTCACCGGCGGTCGTGTCGAAATCGATCAGGCCTGGCTCGAACTGCTCCGCGAAATCCGCATAAAAAAAATGCGCATCTACCTCCCCGCCAACATCAAAAATAACCTCCAGGACATTCCTCAACGCCAACAGGACCTCGTCCTCTCCGCCGAAGATGTCATCATCAAACACGATCCCCTCAGCCTGCTCACTCGCCAACTGCAGATCAAACAAATCATCGCCCAGTCCCCCGAACTGCACATCTGGTACGATCACGACCGCAAGATCACCAACATCCAGTT
>DAOWAK010000154.1 GCA_030634605.1 Sedimentisphaerales bacterium | reverse complement strand
GACACCATGGCTTGGTCATCTTCGTCGATACCCAGACTTTTGCGGAGCTGGTCCAGGCCGATAATTTCCCGGACGGTGGTGTCGGGAGCAATTTTGATTTTGTAAGAAGCCCCGGCCAGTTCCGGGTCGCCTTTACGATCGGATTTGGTATTTGCCGGCGTGCTGACGTAATTGTAGAAATTCTCCTTCTGCCGACGGAAAGTATGCATGTTGAGGTCAATCTTGTTCAGAGTCACTTTCATGATGGCTGAACCGTCGGCGTTTACCGACTCGATTTCGCGGGTCATCACGATATTCTTTTTGATTACCCGGCCGTTTTTTTCTGTGGGGGGTTCGTCGGGCATTTCTACCCAGTTGTTGTATGAGTCCTCACTGACAAACCGCACCTGTTCGGTCTGGCCGAGGTGATATTTGGTCTGCATGACACCGCCGGCGCAGCCGCCAATAACCAGCACAATCATTCCCAGAACCGCTAATTTAACCGCATGGTTAACCATTGCTTTCTCCTGAAAAAACTTAGTTTCCCTTACTGCATTTTTATACTATTGCGGATTCAAGTAAGTAAGTGCAACACCAGTTAGTGTAAAAATCGTTAATTCCAGAACAAAACGAGAGAAAAATCGCCTGGGCAGACGGTTAAACCGGAGCACCAGGGGAACAATTTGGCCGTCCGGGAACCCCGAACGTTTTCTTCTCGTCGGTAACTACTGTCCTGCAATCACTTTACATTTGTTGCACTCGAATTTGAATCCTCGCTGTTTTACGCCTCGCCGAATGCGCGGTTAAGTACAACATACTGCCAACGCTAACATTATAACCGTTCTTCTATGGTTTTTTCCACCAAATAATAAGTTTTTTTGGCTTTTTTGTCCGCCGATGCCGGTCTGGCCAATTCTTTCATGCCCACCAGGGAAATTTCGGCAAAATATTTCTCCTTAAAACGGACGATTTGGCCGTCGCTCAGCGAAATGACCAGTTCTCCCATGGTCCCTTTATCGACGCGTTTGATTATCATTTCCGGCCTTCGGTTTTTTGCCGGTTCCCGGGCAAATTCGGGCAGCGGCTTATCAACCACCGGATAAATTTCCAGCAGCAGAATCGCCTGTTTCTCATGGTCTTTGACAGCGATTTCTTTCAGAGTGATTTTCTTGCGAATCATTACCGGATTGGCTCTGGGAATTTCGACCACTTCGGTGCT
The DNA here is from genome assembly GCA_030634605.1 of Sedimentisphaerales bacterium. GTDB lineage: Bacteria > Planctomycetota > Phycisphaerae > Sedimentisphaerales > SM23-30 > JAFGSR01. Next base: position 3,292 of record DAOWAK010000154.1, on the reverse strand, counting down.
GACCCGGCTTTTGCCAAGATCGGTTTCGGTGTCCATATCCGCCAGCATCTGAACGCAGGCTGGTGATACGTACTCACGCAGGTTGTTCGGAGACAGCAAAAGAGCCACCTGGTGTCCGCCCCAGGAGCCGTCAACAATCCCACCGGTGGCGGCGCTTTTGATTCGCTTGTCCAGGCCAATCAGTTCCAGAACCTTTCCGTTGCGATCCACCCGGGCAGTGTAGCCCGAACCCTTTAAGCCGACAAAGTTATTACGAAAGCGGTCCTGGTGCGACAGTTTGCTTCTGGATTTTTTGGGCGATGCCGGTGCTGACTTAGCGGAATCTCCTTGGGATTTTCCGCTGTCAAACGAGGCCCGAACCGACAGGCTGCGCATCGAGGCCTGGATAGAATCGATGGTTACATCGACGGTGGCGACGCCGCTCCTGACGTCTCTGACCTGGTAATTCAGAATCATCTCGTTTTTCTGGTGGTCCGCACCGGGAAACATCATTCTCATATCACAAACGAGGGTGATTTTGCGGGAAAATTTCTGGCCGGTTTTGAAACACGGACCGAAACAGTCGATTTGAGCACAACCGGCGGCAGCGCAAAGAAGCAGCATCAACAAAAACAAGCTTAAGTGCCGATAAGTAGCATTTTTTTTCATAATCAACCTGAGAAAATATCCCTGATAATAATACATAACCTTATTATCGGTCAAAGAGCCGTTATTATTGATCCACCAGCGTAATTCTTTTTTTTCGGGGAACAGAAATTTATACCGGCGGTTTCAGGTCCTGGGCCTGGGGCAGGTCTCTCAGGCTGCTCAGTCCGAAAACTTCCAGAAATTTTTTCGTCGTGCCGTAAAGCAGCGGTCTTCCCAACTCTTCGGCCCGGCCGACGATTTTTACCAGCCCCTTTTCGCACAACTGGCGAATCATCTCGCCACAACCCACGCCGCGGATGGCTTCGACGTCCACACGCATGATCGGCTGTTTGTAAGAAACGATGGCCAGGGTTTCCAACGCCGCCGGGGATAATTTGCTTTCGCTGCGGACCTTGAGCAGCTTACCCAGCCAAACATTGTATGCGCTGCGGGTGAGCATCTGGTAACCACCCGCGATAGACTCGATTCGAAAGGCGCAATCCTGTCGGTCGTATTTTTCGTTAAGCTCAGTAACGTGTTGGCGGATTTCCTTCACGCCGCCGGCGCCGACAATCTCGGCCAACTTCCTAGGCGTAACCGGTTCATCGCTGGCAAAGAGCACCGCCTCAACCACGCTGGCGGTGGTGATTTCATGGTCGGATTCCGGAGCATTTTCAGCCGGGGCATCGTCTCCTGAGGACGGTTCCGTATCAGCTGTTTCGGTGTGGCCGGCTGGTTCGATGGAATCAGCCGTTTCAGTTGGGTCGTCCAGATTTGTGAAATCGGCCAAATCAGCATTTTCCTCAGGGCAATCCTGAATGTCCGGACAACCCCGGCCGTCCTGATCGCAATAATCATCTTGTTGGGTTTTTTCGCTCATTTATCCATGATTTCCCATAGTTGCAAACTCATTCCTGCTACCAAATCTATTTCAGGGTCAATTCTGGTAGAAACCGGCAGACAGACGCCGATTATTGCTCGTCAGTGGGATTATCCCTTATTTTGAGGCTAAGATAAAGGGAATTTTTGACCGGTTATCAATCCGGTAACGGCTCGAGGTCTTGGCTCAGGGCCCGCCGGCCTCTCGGTCTGGTCAGACGGTCTATCGCCGGTGTCAGGCTGTTCACTACCAGAATCGCGGCATAACAGGGTATCGCTATCGGGGTGTAGAGCCGAAAAATCATAGTCAGCACCCCACCGGCCAGGGCGAAAATCTTCTGTCCCCGGACCGTGATCGGCCGGGAGGTCATCTCACCACAGAGCACCCAGGCACCCAGCATCAGCGAGCCGCTGAAAAGCTGGTAATTTACATAACAAAATCCAACCGCCAAATTTTCGGACAGAATCGGCAGGGTTACCAGGGTCGGACTCTGGCCCGGCTGGGTTACTATAATTGGAAGGACCATCGCCGCCAAATATGCTCCCCCCAAAAACACCACCGGCATCTGCCAGTGCATGTAGCCCCGATAGATCAGACACAATCCCGCCACCAGCAGGACAATGGAACAAGTTTCGCCGATAGCACCCGGAACCGCGCCGAAAATGCAATGCTGAATTGAGGGAAGGTGCTCAAGCAGGTACTGATTCATTTGCTCAGCCGTATCGACAAAATTCAAACCGGTAAAGTCCCGCAGTGCTTCGATCGGCCGGGTTAACAAAAAAGCCTCGGCGTTGTTCGCCAGGGGACCGTTGAACCAGTCCACCCGCAGCCAACTGTCCGCCTGGGCCGCTTGATTATTGAGGTTGCCGAAAAAGATGTGGCACCGATCCAGCAGTCCACCTGAACCCCGTCCAAGCTGCTCACCGAAGAACAATTGCACTATCAACCTTCCCACCAGCGCCGGGTGCCAGAGATAATGGCCAAGTCCGCCGAAGAACTGCTTGCCTATCACAACCGCCGCGACCGCACCCACCACAGCTACAAACCATTGGGCATGAGCCGGCAGCATCAGCGCCACCAGCAGCCCCATCATCGCTCCGTGAGTGGTGCTGCCGGGCACCTTGATGTGCCGAACCTGATTGCAGATCAGCTCGGTGATAACCGCGGCTCCCACCGCCACCACCATCAAAGCCACCGCCCGATAGCCAAAAAACATCCACCCCGCCGTCGCCGGCAACAGCAAAATCACCATCTTGGTACGCATCATCCGCCGCATGGATTCCGGCACCTCGCGAAATGGCGGCAGGGGCAGGATTTCTGTTCGATGGTTTTCTCTCATTTTCGACCTCGCTGGGGTGCCAAATCGTCCGGTTGCAACTTACGCTTGACCATCTGAATGTTTTCCATGATCCGCAGGTTTGACGGGCAGATGTAGGAACAAATGCCGCACTCCAGACAGGCATTCACGCCCGTCTCGCTGGCTTGGTGGTACTGGCCCGTTTCGGCAAATTGCAAGTGTTGAGCAGGATCGATCCGCCCCGGGCAAAAATCAATGCACCAGCCGCAACGGATGCAATGATGAGCCGCGGCCCTGGGCAGCTTATGCAGCGCCATCACAGAATCACAGCGCTGATCCACAACCGTTTGTTGAACATCCACCGCTTTGCCCGCCAGGGAGCAGCCGGCCACGACCTGGTGGGGTTGATCGATAATTTCAGCTTGCTTTAGCAACTCAACCATCGGCAGCCCGAGCGGCACAAGGTAATGACCCGGTTTTTTCACCAT
>DAOWAK010000081.1 GCA_030634605.1 Sedimentisphaerales bacterium | reverse complement strand
CTCGTCAAACTTTCCCAGCACATGCCCGACAGCCTGCCCCGGCCCTGCGGCGCCGATCCCGATTCGCAACCGGGCAAAATCGCTGTGTCCCAGTTTTTCGATAATGTCGCCCAGGCCGTTGTGGCCGCCTGCCGACCCTTTGGCCCTTATTCTCAGCCGACCCAGCTCCAATGCCATATCGTCAGCAATTATCAGCAACTCGCTCGCGTCAACCTTATAAAACGCCAATGCCTGGGCTACGCACTGACCGCTCAGGTTCATGTAAGTCTGAGGCTTGAGCAGAACAACCTGCTCGCTGCCCACGGCTCCGCTGCCATATCGACCCTGATGCTTGGTTCGGGTCAGCTCGATGCTGTTTTGCCGGGCTAACCGATCGACCACATCAAAGCCAACGTTGTGGCGGCTGTTATCGTATTGCTTACCCGGATTACCCAGTCCCACAATTAACTTCATATTCCGATCTTACCGTACCATTTCTGAATTATTTTTCAGATTCGCCTTTTTCGGATTCCTCAGCCTTTTTGGCAATGACTTCCGGTTCGACTTCACCCTCGGCAGCTCCAGCTTCGCCTTCAGCCTCTTCAGGTTCCTCAGCCATCACACTGATGGTTGCAATCGCAGTCGTCGGATCGCTGATCAACTTGGCACCCGCCGGCAGTTCCAGGTCGGCCGCTGTCAATGTCTCGCCGATTTTCAATTCGCCTATCTTTACACGAATGCTTTCGGGAATGTCCGTCACCAGGCACTCCAGCTCAATATTGTTGTTAACCTGATCGAGAACGCCGCCTTCGGAAACCCCAACCGCCGTGCCCCTCAGCTCGATCTCAACGGTAACCTGCACCCGCTCGTCGAGGTCCACGCGCGTCAGATCAATATGGATAACCGTATCGCCCAGATGATCATACTGAACATCTTTGACCAGCAATTTCTCCTGGGACCCGTCCAGCTCCACTTCCAGCAGGCGGTGGTGATGCTGCAATTCCATCGTCAGGTCATGATAGTTCAACTGAACTGACACCGGCTCCGTTTTATGCCCGTAAATAATCGCCGGGACCAAACCCTGCTTACGCAGCTTACGCGAACATCGCGTACCGGATTGTTCTCGTTTTTCCGCTTTTAATACGATTGTTTCAACCATTAATAACCTCTCTATAAATCCTTATGTGTTTTTAATCCGTGAAATCCGTGGTTAAATTTCTTCTCCGCGACTCTGCGTCTTTGCGTGAGATATCTTGGTTGCAGTTAGACCGCACTATGTAAATTTCTTATAAAAAATCTCGCTCACCGATCTGTTGTGATGGATTCTTGTTATCGCCTCGCCTAACAAATTAGCGACTGTCAGAACTTTCAGGTTTTTCAGTTTTTCCCGTGCTTCCGAACGCACAGGAATGGTGTCGGTTACGACGATCTCGTCGATCGGTGCCGCCGCCAGCCTTTCAATCGCCGGCCCGGCAAACAAGCCATGCGTCGCACCGATACGGATGGAATTAGCACCGCGTTCCTTTAGCAGTTTAGCTGCCGAACACATCGTCCCCGCCGTCGTAATCATGTCGTCCAGCATTAGCACATCCCTGCCCTCGACTTCACCGATAATCTGTGTGGCAACAGCTTCGCTGCCGCTGATGCGTCGCTTGTCGATCACCGCCAGATCGCCGCCCAGGTCCTGAGCGTAAATGTTCGCCGTCTTGACGTTGCCCAGATCCGGCGAAACCAGCACTTTGTTCGGCAGGTCGAGCTTGCCGAAATATTCCGCCAGCACCGGCTCAGCCGTAAGATGATCGACCGGAATATCAAAAAAGCCCTGCACCTGGTCGGCATGCAGATCAATCGCCAACACCCGATCCACTTTGGCCGTCGTTAACAGGTTGGCAACCAGCTTGGCGGTAATCGGCGTGCGCCCTTCGCTCTTGCGATCCTGACGGGCATAACCAAAATAAGGCAGCACCGCCGTAATCCGACTGGCCGAGGCCCGATGCAGACAATCAATAAAAATAAGCAATTCCATGGTATGGTCGTTAACCGGCGGACAGGTGGGCTGCACGATAAAACAGTCCCGACCACGAACGTCGTCTTCCACCCGGACCAGCGTCTCGCCGTCAGGGAAAAATTCAACCGTAGCCTGACCCATTTCGACCCCGGAGTTTTTACAAATACTCTTTGTCAACTCCTGGTGGGCAGCGCCGCTGAAAATTCTTATGTTACTGTTGTCTGTCATTATTCCGCTCTCATAGCTCTTGCAAAAACAGCTTCAACCAATTCCGCTTTCGAATTTCCACTCCGACTCGTCAATTTGTACTTCGTCATTGATTCGTCATTCTGGTTTCGTCATTCTTAATTTAGCTACCTACCCGACCAGGACTTGAACCTGGAATGCGAGTACCAAAAACTCGTGTGTTGCCAATTACACCATCGGGTAATATTCAAATCCGGCTCTCAACCCAAAACCGGTTAAACTACAAAAAAACCCGTACATCAATGTACCGTTCACAAATCAAAATTCCATGTTGCTCATTTTGTAAATCTAAATCTGACAGCCCTTCCGGAAAGGCCCTGCCAGGAGCAATAATACCCATGGGGTATACAACGCGCTGACGCAAAGCAAGTTTGACACAGCCGCGGTAGGGCCCTTAAAAAGCCGCGTTGACTTTGCCGGAGGCTCGAGCTGGACACGCCGCGGGCTTCCAGCCCCTCGCACAACGTAGTACTACCCCGTGCGACAAAGTAAGCCACGATTATAGCAACCCCCATACACCATGCAACCAAAAAATCCAATATTTATAAGTACTTTATCCGCCTGCACTTACCCGCCATAAACCCAACAATACCGGGGTGATTTCCATCTGCTCAACCTTATATATGTCCACATGGGGCTTTCCGTACCGCCGGCATCTTGCCGGCTCTCTTATCCCTCTCATGCCCTCCGTCCCGACTTGTCATGCCCGGCTTGATCGGGCATCCAGTCTTAAAATATCTTTTGCGCCTTTTGTGCTTTTTCGTGGCTAATAAAATCCCCTTGATTCACACTAAATATCTATTAAAATGCATTCTGTCCAGTTTTCCTTGTCAAGGAGATTAGAATTATGATTTCGGCCAGGATTTTTCCTGAACCATTATTTTATGGCCCAAAACCCCAAAAATTCGGGAGGCATCATGTTTAAAGCCGGCAACCAACAACACTTACCGTTCACCACCCTCCCCAATCTTTCCACTCTTCCCACCTTTCTTATCCTTCTCACCTTTCTCTTCCCCACACTCGTCCTCGCCTCCGGCTCCTACTCCGGCGGCACCGGCCAACCCGCCACCCCCTTCCAAATCACCGAACCCAACGACCTCATCGAAATGTCCCAATACTCCGAAGACTGGGACAAACACTTCATCCTCACCGCCGACATCAACATGAACCTCGCCGAACCCAACACCTTCACTACCGCCCTCATCGCTCCTGCTGGCAGCACTTCCTTCACCGGCGCCTTCGATGGCCAGAATCATACCATCCACAACCTCACCATCGACACGTCCGACGCCGATAAAGATTACCTCGGCCTGTTCGGAAAACTGGAATCCGGCTCTGTTGCACAAAATCTCAGCATGGAAAATAGCCAAATTATCTGCGGGGGTTATTCAAGATATCTTGGCAGCTTGGCGGGATGGAATCAAGGTGATCTCATCGATTGCTACGCCACCGGCTTAGTTACGGGTGGCGATTTTTGTTGCGGCCTGTTAGTAGGTTGCAATAACTCTGGTAATATCACTAACTGCAATGCCATCGGTACAGTAACTGGTGGAAACAATATTGGTGGACTGGTGGGAGGAAATTACCTCGGTAACATAAGCAACTGCCGCGCCTCTGTTGCTATTACGGGTGAATCCTACTCTGAACATCTCGGCGGTTTAGTTGGAAGCAATTACTCTGGAACAATCAGCAACTGCTATGCCGCCGGTTCCATTACAGACATATTCAATTCAGTCGGCGGTCTGGTCGGATACAATAGAGATAGCACTATGAGCAATTGTTACGCCTCGGTATCAGTTGCTGGCGAAAATGCTTCACATAATCTCGGCGGTCTGGTCGGAGAAAACGTGGATTCAACAATTAGCGACTGTTATGCCACCGGAGCGGTTGTCGGTTCAGATAATTCATATCATCTCGGCGGCTTAGCAGGTCTCAATGAATATGGCAATATCATTAACTGCTATTCCGTTGGAACAGTTAATGGCCAGGTCGTTCTTGGCGGTCTGATCGGATATAACAACCAAGGCCATGTAAGCAACTGCTATACTGAAGGATCAGTTAGCGGTAATAATGAACTCGGTGGCTTGGTGGGATATAACGAGGGAACTATCAGCAACTGCTACTCTACTAGTTCCGTTACTGGTCATATTTTATTTGGCGGCCTGGTGGGACGCAATGGAACTGATACGATAAGTAACTGCTATTCCATCGGCACAGTTACGGGAAATGTTGATTCATATGGTTTCGGTGGCTTGGTGGGATACGGTTATGGCGACATCAGTAATTGCTATTTCCTCAATACCGCCGGACCAAACAATGGCATTGGTATTCCACTTAGTGATTTGCAGATGCAGTTTCAAAGCAGCTTTGTCGGCTGGGATTTTGTCGATGAAACCGCCAACGGCTCCAATGACCTCTGGCGCATGGCCTTCCTGCCGCCCAATTATCCGATTCTCACCTGGCAGCGCGACATCCCCGGCGACCTCACCGGCTCCTACGGCGTCGATCTATACGATTACGCCGCCTTCGCCAACTTCTGGGCCCGCACCAACTGCTTTTTCACTAACCAATACTGCTCCGGTGCCGATATCGACCATTCCGGCGTAGTGGCCCCTCCGGACCTCATGCAACTAACCGCCAACTGGCTCACCATCGGCAACGTACAGGAGCCTAATGCCGGCTTGGCTGCTTATTGGAAACTGGATGAAATCTCCGGCCTGATTGCCAATGACAGCTCCGGTAACCATTATGACGCCGACCTGATCAACAGCCCCACTTGGCAACCACTGGCTGGCCAGATCAACGGAGCGATAGAACTGGATGGCGTGAACCAGTATGTCGATGCTCCGTTCATCCTCAATCCCGTTGATGGTCCCTTCACCGCCTGCGCCTGGGTCAAGGGCGGCCAACCAAATGAAAAAGTCATTTGCCAAACTGACGGCACCGGTATCGGTCGCAACTGGCTCAACACGGAATTGTCGGGATATTTGGGAACCAATGTAAAGACCGCTTCCGGCAGTTTCCTGATATCAACTTACTCCGGCCACCTCGACGGCAACTGGCACCATGTCGCAGTTGTTTGGGACGGCGCCCGACGCCATCTCTATGCCGATGGCGCCGAAGTCGCTGCGGACCTGAACAATCTGGGCGACTCTTTGGAATCCTGTGATGGCAGACTTTATATCGGTGCCCACAAAGGACTGGATAGCAGCAAGTTTTGGACGGGCATGATTGATGATGTGCGCATCTATCAGCGAACTTTAACCACCACCGAAATTCAGGACCTGGGAAAACCCCTGCGTTTACATTTAAAGCTGGACGAAACCTTCGGCATCACTGCTCAGGACAGCTCCGGATTTAATAATCACGCCACTGCCATTAACGATCCCAACTGGCTACCTGACGGCGGAAAAATTGACGGTGCCATCGCCCTTGACGGCACCGACAATTACCTCGAAGCTCCTTACATTCTGAATCCTGGCACCGGACCCTTCACCGCCTGTGCCTGGGTCAAGGGCGGACAACCAAATGAAAAAATCATCTGCCAAACCGATGGCACCGGCCTCGGCCGCAGCTGGCTCCATTCGGAATCTACCGGATGTTTGGGGACGAATGTAAAAACTCCTTCCGGCAGCAACCTGACATCAACCTACTCCGACCACCTCAACGGCAACTGGCATCATGTCGCGGTGGTCTGGGATGGCTCCCGACGCTATCTTTACGCCGACGGCGTGGAAATTGCCTCGGACCAAACCGACTTAGGCGACAACCTGATATTCAGCGACGGTTCCTTGTATATCGGTGCCCACAAATCCCTTGCTGCCGACCTCTTCTGGACCGGCATGATCGACGACGTGCAAATTTATGCCCGCCCCTTAACCGCCCAGGAAATCAAGGATCTCAGTGATCCCCTGCTTTTACATTTAAAACTGGACGAAAACTCCGGCTCCATCGCTTACGACAGTTCCATCTATTCAAATAATG
>DAOWAK010000313.1 GCA_030634605.1 Sedimentisphaerales bacterium | reverse complement strand
TGGCAGGACGCTGGTTTTTCGCAGCTTATCCATCTCCGTCCGGGATACCGCCCCGGCATTCGGGGCAACTGCGGTTGCTATAATCAGTGCCCCCAAAACGAATATCATTAACCGGCACTGCGATTTCACTCTCTTCATTTTTATCTCCAAAAGGTTATTCAGGCAGGCTTTATGCCCCAGACCCTAATCTTCACCCATTATTTGGCTGTCAGAGTAACCTCATGCCCACGCCCCTGTCAAGCAGATTCTGGATTGACCTGACCGGCTGATTTTGCTATAAAGCCATTTGCCCTTGAACCTTAGGACTTGTAAAGAAATCAGGTTTCGTTTTTGAACGAGCGAGGACGAGACTGGCAAGGAAGAAAAACGCAGGCCTATTTGTGATAGTCCGAGTTTTTCTGACGTAGCCGGTCGATGCCGCAGCCGTCCAAAAATGGAAGATAATTTTTTTACACGTCCTTAGATTGATTTCCGTCCGGCCTGCTTAGCTGCTGAAACGGTAGCGGTGTGGGGCGGCGGGAAAATTGCGATAATAAATAACATTTGAAAAGCGAGTATTGTGCATATAATGGAAAATTTCGAGCAAACCCCCGCCATCCTGGCTGAATTAGAGACCCGCCTCAAGAAAATCCACAGCTCAATCGACGTCCCTTCCCGCGAGGAAAAGCTCGCTGAACTGGAAAAGCGGATGAATCAGCCCGGTTTCTGGGGAAACCCCGAATCCGCCCAGCAAACCGTTCGGCAACTCAAATCCATCAAATCCCTGCTCGACCCCATCGAGAAGGCTCTCAAGGAAAGCGAAGATTTGCACCTGCTCTGGGAACTGGCGGAGCAGGAAGACGATACTCAGACAAAAATCGATGTTACCCGGTCGCTGGAGAGCTTTCGGGCGGCGGTGGAGAAAATCGAGTTGGCTTCGCTGCTCAGCGGTAAAAACGACGCCTGCGACTGTTTTTTCAGTCTGCACGCCGGAGCCGGGGGCACGGAGAGTTGCGACTGGGCGAGTATGCTGCTACGGATGTACAGCCGCTATTTCGACCGCGTCGGCTACAGTGTCGAACAGATCAGTCTTACGGCTGGTGAAGAAGCGGGCATTCGATCCGTAACCTTACGCGTCAAAGGACCTTACGCCTTCGGCTATCTCTCCTGCGAAACGGGAGTGCATCGGCTGGTTCGCATCAGCCCGTTCGACGCCAACAAACGCCGACACACGAGTTTTGCCGCCGTTGATGTGCTGCCCGACCTGGGAGCTGCTACTGAAGTTGAGATCGATCCCAAGGAAATTGATATGCAGCTGTACTGCAAAGCCAGCGGTGCCGGCGGGCAGAACGTAAATAAAGTAGCCACAGCGGTTAGAATCCGCCATATTCCAACGGGAGTGGTGGTGGATTGCGTTTCGGAGCGGTCGCAGCATCAGAACCGGGCGTTGGCGATGGCACTGCTCAAAGCCAAGCTGGAGCGGCTGGAGCAGCAGAAACGCGATGACGAACTAGCGAAGCTTTACGGTGAAAAGGGGGAAATCGCCTGGGGTAATCAGATTCGTTCTTATGTGCTGCAGCCTTACCAGATGGTTAAGGATCATCGTACCGAGCATCAGGTCGGGAACCCGCAGGTGGTGCTGGACGGTGAGATCGAGGAATTTATCGCGGATTATTTGCGACACCGGGCGGGCAAAAACAAATAACAAGCTTACGCTTGAGAAGGCTCTTTTGGCCGGTTGGGATGCGGCGCTACGCTCCTTCGCTGCACTGTCGCAAAATCGGCTACTATAATGGATACGGAGTGTCCAATATGCGGCCGAAAGCGCGGCGCTAAAAGCGGGCTAAAAGCGTGGCAAAAGCGCGAAAAGATCGATTTTAGTGCGAAAACATGGGCGCAAATGGCAGTGTTTTGACGGTTTTTTCACGAAAGTTGGGTCAAAGTTGGGGGTTTTTTCGCGTTTTTGGCGATTTTTGAAAAAGGGCTGTCGCACAAATGGTTCGGCCGGCCTCAGTACGAAATTTACATAAACCCTTTTGGAACCGCCGATTAACGCTGATTGACGCTGATAAGACCTGAAATCCTAAATTCCAGGCTCTAAGCTTGTTCTCGACCCGATCGGAGAGGCTAAATAAACCGCGTGGGTGACAAGGTTACCCACCCTGCTGTGCTCAGAGGAATT
>DAOWAK010000211.1 GCA_030634605.1 Sedimentisphaerales bacterium | reverse complement strand
CTCGATCTTCCGCAACAACGCGGTGCTTTGCTGCTCCAGTGAATCGTAGATCGCGTTCTCCATCGCTGTAACGCCATCCTTCACCCGCGCCAGTCCGGCACACAACGTCCCCGCCAGCAGATTGTTCTCCCGGCCCAGTTCCTGCCGCAACTGTCCCAGATCACCACCGGGGGAAAAACTCTGCAAACGCCCCTGTGTTCCCGTGCCCATCAGGTTCACCCTGCGAATCACCAGAAAATTCTGCACTATCAAACTCATCGTCGCCAACGACAAAGGCCCCAGCACAAACCACACAATCGCCCCGCCATCGACAAAAAACCGCTGAAAATAACTCGTCCCGCTACCTGCCGACTCTCCAGCCGCTGCCCGGTCGCAATGGAACAAAACCACAAACAGAACAACAATAATCCTAATCAGAAACCGCAACCTCATCATATTCACCTTTTCCTGAGAACCTCTAAAAACCGCTAATTCACTTAATCAATAATTACTCAGTCACTCGGTCGCCAACGCCCAGGGACAATTGTTCATCACTGACAAACCGATACTGACCGCCGTACATCACCGCCAGCGTTCTCAAAAACTGCTCGTTATCCCTGACGCCACAGGAAATCACATTGATCCGCGCCGGCTGGGTCCTTTGTCTCTGAAGCTTTTTCACTTCAGCCTTGACAACCTGCTGATCGTACTGACCGTCCGTCAACAGATAAACCACATCCGCCCCACTGCCATCCGCGGTACTGATGGTCAACGCCCGCGTCAGCGCTTTGACCACCGCTTCGGTAGCTGCCTCGACACTGGCGACGCTGGCCAGTTCGGTCCGCTCCACAAACGATTGTGCCTCTCGCCGGTGGTGCGCCGCCGCTCGAATCAGCCGACCCGAACCCAACTCCTGCGGATCCGACCCGGCATAAAAGATAATGTAAAAATACTGCGCCGGCGTCAAATTCGCCACCGCCCGCTTCAACTCCTGACGAACATAATCACGCGCCATAATCATCGAACCCGAATTATCCACCACATAACAAATTCGCCGGGCCAGATCGCCTGTTCCGCAAAAGCGACTACGCAAAAATGAATTCCCGCCCAGGGACACTTCACCTAATCCCGCACCAATCGTTTCACCCCCGAACCGTGCTGCATTTTCCGCCCCGCCGAACAGCTCGACCATTTCAACATCGATTATCGCCGGCAAAGGCAGTTCCTCTGCGAACAATTTCTCCATCGCAACCGGCTCGACCTGCAAATCCTGGATCATCGGTTCAGACTGCAGCGCCTTTAACTCCGACTGAACCTGAGCCGTGGGCGTTTGCATCTCGTCCGACCGGTCCGAAGATTCATTAAAGGTAACCAGCAAAAAAAACGACGCGATAACGACATGAACCATCACCGAAATTGCCCACCCCACAAAAACCGGCTCTTTCAGAACACTTTTTCGACGCCCGCCCCGGCCTCCAGCCACCGGTAAAGTGACCGAACTCGCTCCCGGGACAGACACCGGGCCACGCTCAGCATGCTCCGAAAGCTGCTGATTCTCTAAAACTTCCGGATTAGTGACTTTCGCTCGGCGGGGCCGATCAGAGATTAGCATCATGGTGAGATTGTAACCGCCGCGATATCCAAAGTGAACCAAAAAATCCACTTCAAGCCACCGCAACCCGTCACAACCCCACTCAGCAGCCAAATCCAGCCTGTCGCAGCAGTATCAGCGACCAAAGCCAAAAGCTGCTTCAAAATCCGCGTCCACGTCATCAGCCCCGGCGGAGTTGCCACCAACATGGGTCAGCAATTAAACTCCCATAATCTCCAACCGCGGTGTCGTTTTCCATTTACCCCGAGTAAAGTCCGGGAAGTCCACCGAACCGCTCTTCTTGGCGATGGATTTTTCCGACAGCGGCGTAACCGCACTCCAGGCCGCCGCGTCATAAACATTCATATCCGTCGGCTTGCCTTCCTTAATGCACTCCACCAGCCGGTAATCCTCAATAAAGTCCATCCCGCCGTGCCCGGCCCCTTCCGATTTATCCTGCATAGCCTTCCACAACGGATGATCGTACTTCTCATAATAATCCTTCACCTTTTCCCAACTATGCGCCGGACTCGTCCCTTCGATATGAATCTTCTGCTCCGGATACTTACGCACAATCCCCTCGGTACCCTGCAGCAATATCTTTCTGCTGTAAGGCCGCGGCAGATTCGTATCATGCGTCACCAGAACCGTCTGACCGTTCTTCGTCCGAATCAGCGTGTTCACCACATCGCCAAGCTTGTATTTCGCCTTGGCCCATTTGCTGTCCGGCCCGAACTTCTCCGCCCCGTACAAACTCAACCCCCGCGAATTACAACTCATCGACACCAGATGATCAAACTGATTACCCCGGTTGATATCCAGCCACCACGCCACCGGCCCCAGCCCGTGCGTCGGATACAGATCCGCGTTCCGCTTAATCGAATGATACACCCGCCACATCCCCTGGTACGCCGTCTCGCTCAGCTTATAGCCCCGCAAATCATGCAGATAACCACACTCCGCATGAAGCAATTCCCCGAACAATCCCTGACGAACCATATTAAATATCATCAGTTCCGTCCGGTCGTAACAGCAGTTCTCCATCATCACGCAGTGCTTCTGATATTTCTCCGCCGTCTCCACCAGCTTCCAGCAGCCTTCCAGATCCGGCGCCGCCGGCACTTCCGTCGCCGCGTGCTTACCGTTCTTCATCGCCGCCACACAAATCGGCACATGCCATCGCCACGGCGTCGCGTTATAAACCAAATCCAGATCTTCTGTCTCACACATCCGCAAAAAATCATAATCACCTTTGTTGTACGCCGTCGGTTTCATCCGACCCGCCGCCACCAGCTTATCCTGGGCCCATTTGGTCCGCTCTTCGCGAATATCACAAACCGCCACCACCTCGGCATCGGTAATCTTCGATAAATTTTCTATGTGCCCGCCACCCTGACTGCCCACCCCGACATATCCGATCCGCACCTTATTGCCCAGCGGCTTACTACGAAACGTCGTGTTCGCCTGAGTCATCGGCACTCCCGCACAACCCGACAATGCCATCCCGCCCAACGCCAGACCCATCGAGGTCTGCGCACCAAACTTCAAAAAATCCCTACGCGAACACGCCTGCTTTTCCACTTGTTTCCCTACTCGATCTTCCTGCGTCATCAGAAGTCCTCCATAGCACCTTTGCGCTCACCCGCGCAAAAACACCTCATATTAGAATATTGAACAGTAGCCTACCTATTAGATATAACGATCAAAAATCAAACTGCCATGTTACACATTTTTTGATTTTTATTTCAACTCCATTTGCCTGCCCCTAAACCGCCTGAGGCATCGATCCCAACATCATAACACCCATAAACCGCTTGTCAAACACTTTTCCCCTGCCACCAAACCACCTCATAATCCCCGTCAAATTGCAATAAAACACAGCCTGTCAGCCTTTAAACTACCAAAAAACCATTCCGTCAAAACTTAAAATCACCACGATCCCGCCTGATCCGTTTTGAATTTTGAACCTTTGGGAATTCGAATTTGTTTCGGAATCAGCGACCACCGGCAGAGCCGGTGGTATGAGGAAGGCCCCTAAAAGGGGCCGTTAAGGCCGCCCCGTCAAATACCGTCCCACACCATGTCATCCCCGCGCACCAGCGAATGCAGTATTCTCGGGGCCGCACCCTCCTGAGTTCTCCAGTGTCTCTTCCACTAGCATTTTCCGTGCGCTTCTCTCTGCCAAT
>DAOWAK010000083.1 GCA_030634605.1 Sedimentisphaerales bacterium | reverse complement strand
CGGCACCCGCACCCAACGTACCACCGGACGACTCCTCGTTGCCTGCTCCTCAATGCCCCCCTCTTCACCACCAGTTCCCAATCCCGGCGCCGGCAGAAATACCCTCCGCCCCACTCCACCACCAATATTCTCATCTCCCGAAGACCACTGACCAGGCTTAATCACGCCCTCCTCCGTCCAGGCCAGCGGCGGAAACTGCTTAATCAACATATCCTCCGAGCCCAAATGAAAGTGCCGCTCCAGAACATGCTGAACTTCCGACGCCGCCAACTCGCGCTTGCCCTGCTCAACCAGCTTATCCATCCACCGATAAGGCACAAACAGCGCCGCCCCGATTATCAACAGCACCGCCGCCGCAAACCCCACTCGACACTTCGCCGCCAATGACAACGATATCCGATACCATCTACTCATAATAATCCTGCTATTATTAGTACTACAACCCTGGATCGCTCATTATTTCTACTGAACATGCTGTCGGATAATCGAAAAAACCATCGAATAGCGTTGTAGTATCACAATGCCCGAACACTGTTTTCACCCGATTCACTCCATCTTCGTAATTCGTTATTCGTCATTGATTCGTCATTCGGGCTTCGTCATTCTTCATTAACCTCGTGATTATGGTTAACAAAATCGTTAAATTTACATCACCCTTAATAACATCCATCACTCAAAACAATCTTCCGCACCCGAACGACCACGTCGCCCTTTGTTGCCGCCGCGACCGTCAATCCGTAATCCTCGAATCTGCGACAACAACTTATTCTTGTGCTTCGATTGCAAAAACCTGCTTATCACTTTCTCGTTACGCCTCTCATGATATTTCAAAAGCCCCATCTGCAATCGCTTCTCCGACCGACCGCGGGCCACATGAATCCGTCGGCCACGCTTATCACGCTCCGCCAGATACATCGCCGTTGACATCGTCATCGGTATCGGCGTAAAATCCTGAACCTGCCGCACACGCCAGTTCCGCCCCACCAGATACTCCGTCAACGCCAATCCGTCCTCCGCCGTGCAGCCCGGATGAGAACTCATAAAATAAGGCACCAGATATTGTTCCTTACCCGCCCGACGCGACGCCTCAGTAAACCTCGCCTCGAACTCTTCAAACAACTCAAACGATGGCTTGCCCATCAACTCCAGCACCCGCCCGCAAAAATGCTCCGGCGCCACCTTCAAATGCCCACCCACAAAATCCGCCGCCAGCATCCGTATGTAATCCGGATTACCCAACGCCAGATCATGACGCACTCCTGATGCAATATAAACCCGCGGCTGCTTCGCCTGATCACGCCGCCAACGCTGAACAGCTTCCAGCAACATTATCATCTCTTTCCCCGTCGATTGCAAGTGCTCACACATCGACGGAAACAGACAACTAGCCCGGTTACAACTGCCCGCCCGCCCGCATCGCATCCCGTACATATTCGCCGTCGGCCCGCCGATATCACTTATCGTACCGCGAAAATCATCCTGCCGACGACAAACTTCCGCCTCCGCTAAAATCGACTCTTCCGATCGGGAACTAATTTGCTTACCCTGATGATAATAAAGCGCACAAAAATTACACCCCCCAAAACAACCGCGATGCGTAGTAATCGAAAACTTCACCGGCTCCAACGCCGGAACCCCGCCCTCCTTATCATAACGACTGTGCCACCGCCGCGTAAACGGCAGATCATACAGCTCGTCCATCTCCTCCGTCTTCAGAACCTCTCCCGGCGGCTGCACCACAATCACCCCCGCGTCGGACTCCTGAAACACCACCGATCCACCCGGTTTCCCCTGCCGCTCATACAGCAACTGCGCCTCCAGCACCTTACCGCTGTCCTCCTGCTGCTCCGCCAGCGACGCCAATCTCACCGCTCCCTCCGGCACCTCCCGACCACCGCTGGCCACATACACCGTCCCCGCAACATCCACCAGCTCCCTGACCGTCTCCCCACCCGCCAGCCGCCGCGCCACTTCAGCAATCGACCGCTCCGCCATCCCATAAACCAGCAAATCCGCCTTGGCATCGATCAACACCGACCGCTTGAGCTTGTCCTCAATAAAATCATAATGCACCAACCGCCGCAAAGACGCTTCCAGCCCACCCAATATCACCGGCACCCCTTTGTAAGCCTGCCTGATCCGCGCGCAATAAGCTAGCAATGGCTTCTCCGGCCGCAACCCCGTCTTGCCCCCCGGGCTGTACATGTCCTCCTGCCGAATATGCCCCAGTGACATATAACGGTTCAATCGCGAATCCACCGCCCCCGACGTCACCCCCCAGAACAACCGCGGCGGACCAAATACACGAAACGCCTCCACTTCCCGCCAGTCTGGCTGCGCCAGAACCGCCACCAGGTAACCCTGCTTCTCCAGCCACCGTCCAACCAACGCCACACCAAACGACGGATGATCCACATAAGCGTCCGCCGTCACCAGAATAACATCCACCTGGCTCCAGCCCCGCTCCCGCATCTCTTCGTATGTACTTGGCAAAAAAGGACTTACCAATCCAAACCACCTTACCGTACTTTCCACTCCGAATCGTCATTCGGGCTTCGTCATTGATTCGTCATTCAGGTTTCGTCATTCGTCATTACTTCACAGCCCACCTTGACAGCAAATGCTTTCGACTTAATATTATGGTACCTCGTATCTGTCAGCTTGGCAGGAAAATTTTCCGCCAATAACCATTTTTGACAGCAGCAACCAACCCAATTCCCCCACCATCCAGCCCACACCATCAATCCTGAACAAAAAAACTCCATACTCAATATCATACCGATTAACCTAATTCCTTAAATGACAACATGTTAAGCACATTAAGCCACCGCCGCCGCCACCCACGCCCCCAATCCTGCATATCAGGCCAGCCTTTGGCACATGCTTTGCAACATTACACTACACAGAGACCAGTCTCTGTATATTTAGCGGTATTTTGAAGAATAATGGAAAAAAACACTGATCATGGCCCATAGAACCTCAGATTCTCAAAGCATTAACGTGCTGCTCAGTAACGCCAACTGGGCTTGGCCGCAGGCTGTCGAAAAAATCTTCCAGCCCCGCGGAATCAACGCCCTCGTCGCTGATTCCGCCGCCGACATCACCAAGCTCATTGACATTCAGAAAATCCACCTGGCCATCATCGACAACTCCATGACCGACCTCACCGGCACCCAGGCCCTCAAAATCATCCGCCAACTCAACCCTCAACTACCCTGCATCCTCCTGGCCCAGAAACCCCAGAAAAGACTCCTCGCCGAAGCCCTCGCCCTAAACACCTTTTCCGTACTCGAAAAACCCATCGACCTGGCCCTCCTGGCCGGACAGATCGACCGTCTCTTCCTCAAACACTATCAAAGCAACCTCTTCTCCAGCCCCCAAACCAAAAGAAAATTAACCTTCAAAATAAATCTGACTTCCAGATACAAAAACAAATAACGATTATTTTTAAGCAATGAATTGAAAGGAGCTTATAAAAAATGAAAATCAGACCTCTGGCAGACAAAGTCCTCGTAAAAAGAACCGAAGCCGAAAACACCACCAAAGGCGGTATCGTACTGCCCGACTCCGCTAAAGAGAAACCCCGCCGCGGTACCATCGTCAGCGTTGGCGACGGAAAACTCCTCGACGACGGCTCCCGCAGCGACTTCCAGGTCAAAGTCGGCGATACCGTCCTGTTCACTTCTTACGGCGGAACCGAAATCAAACTCGACGGCGAAGAATTCATCATCATGGAAGAGTCAGATATCCTGGCCGTCATTGACTGATGCTTCTCCATAACCAAAAACAACAAACTGATTAATTAAAAATCTGTAAACAAAAACTAAGAATCCCTTACAAACCTTGTCATTCCCGCGAAAGCGGGAATCCAGAGTTATAAATGAGAAGTTTTGTTAGGTAAATTTAGCCATACGAAAATCAAAGCAAGGAGTTCAAAATATCATGGCAGCTAAAAAAATCATTTTCAATAACGACGCCCGCCAGGCTGTTAAAGAAGGCATCTCTCAACTGGCCCGGGCCGTTAAAATAACCCTCGGCCCCTCCGGCAGAAATGTCGTCATCGAAAAATCCTTCGGCTCGCCTACCGTCACCAAGGACGGCGTTACCGTTGCCAAGGAAATCGAACTGGCCGACCCCAACCAGAACATCGGCGCCCAAATGGTCAAAGAAGTCGCCTCCAAAACTTCTAACGCCGCCGGCGATGGAACCACCACCGCCACCATCCTGGCCGAATCCATCTTCAACGAAGGACTCAAAAACGTGGTCGCCGGCGCCAACCCCGCCGAACTCAAACGCGGCATCGACAAAGCCGTTGACACCGTCGTCGAAAATCTCCACCAAATGAGCGTAACCGTCGACTCTAGCAAACAAATCGCCCAGGTCGGCACCTGCGCCGCCAATCAGGATGTCGAAATCGGTAAAATGATCGCCCAGGCCATGGACAAAGTCGGCAAAGACGGCGTCATCACCATCGAAGAAGGAAAAACCCTCGAAACCGCCGTCGAACTCGTCGAAGGCATGCAGTTCGACAAGGGCTACCTCTCCCCGCATTTCGTAACTAATCCCGAAAACATGACGTGCGAAATGGAAAAACCCTTCATCCTCATCTACGAAAAGAAAGTCTCTTCCATTAAGGACATCGTGCCCTTGCTGGAAAAAGTCGCCCAGGCCGGCAGACCCCTGCTCATCATCGCCGAAGACATCGATGGCGAAGCCCTGGCAACCCTCGTCGTTAACAAACTCCGCGGTACCTTGCAGTGCGCCGCCGTCAAAGCACCAGGCTTCGGCGACCGCCGCAAAGCTCTCCTTCAGGACCTCGGCATCCTCACCAATGGCCAGCCCGTCTTTGAAGACCTCGGTACCCAACTTGAAAACATCACCATCCAGGAACTCGGCCAAGCCAAAAAAGTAACCATCGACAAAGACAACACCACCATCATCGAAGGCGCCGGCTCCACCGAGGAAATCACCGGTCGCATCGATCAGCTCAAAACCGAAATCGAACTGAGCACCAGCGATTACGACATCGAAAAACTTCAGGAACGCCTCGCCAAACTAGCCGGGGGCGTCGCCCAGATCAACGTCGGTGTTGCTACCGAAGCCGAAATGAAAGAGAAAAAAGCTCGCGTCGAAGACGCACTCCACGCCTGCCGGGCTGCTGTCGAAGAAGGCATCCTGCCCGGTGGCGGCGTCGCCATGCTCAGAACGCTCGACGCCCTCGGCAAAATCAAAGCTCCCGGCGATGAAAAAGTCGGCGTTGACATCATCCGTCGCGCAGTTTACGGACCCATCAAACAACTAGCCGAAAACGCCGGAATGGACGGCTCCATCGTCGCCCAGAAAGTTACCGAAAACAACGACGGCAACGTCAACTTCGGTTACGACATCATGAAAGAAAAATACGGCGATATGCTCGAGTTTGGCGTCATCGTTCCCACCAAGGTGGAACGCACCGCGCTGCAAAACGGCGCTTCTATCGCAGCCCTGCTGCTCAACACCGACGCCATCGTCAGCGAAATCCCCGAAGAGAAAAAAGATGCAGCTCCCGGCGGCATGCCCGGCGGAGGCATGTACTAAGATTCTTAACAAGGGGCGCCCTAACCGGCGCCCCTTATTTTTTTCTCCCCATACCAAGGAGAAATATAATGCGAATATTCCTTAACAATTCAAATTCCCCACATTCCACCTGGAACCGCATTTCTCACACCGGCATCCGGCTGCTCCTGACCGCCGCCCTGACAATTATCGGCCTGGGAATCCTCATCCTGCTCAGCCCCATCCTCCTGTTCTTCTTCGTCGCCGGCCTGGCCCTGGTCGCAATCACCTTCCTCACCATCGCCTGGAAAGTCCACCGTATAAAAAAATCCACACCCACACCCACATCCAATGACCCCTCACGCCGCATCCACGTAGAATCCCACACCTTCGACATCGACCACGATTAATCCCCCCACCGGACATCCAGTTTTGTTTTGAAAATTGAAACTTTGGTAATTTGAATTTAATCACTGACCACCGGCAGAGCCGGTGGTATGAGGAAGGCCCCTAAAAGGGGCCGTTAAGAACGCCCAGCAAAATAACGTCCCACACTATGTCATTCCCGCGCAGG
>DAOWAK010000312.1 GCA_030634605.1 Sedimentisphaerales bacterium | reverse complement strand
GCATTTTGTCGAAATCTTTGAAAATTTCGACGTCGGAAAAATCAATCACGGTGTCGGCGCCATCGATATTGCCGGCCTGGGCTTTATTTGTGTCTTCAACGATGTTGGGGTTGGCGTCACAAATTGCTGTTACCTGAGCATCTGCCAAGGCTTTCCAGCAATGATAGTGCATTCGCCCCATAAAACCGAAACCGACAATCCCAATTCTCAACATATCAATTCTCCAAGTCTATTCAATTGCACAGCAGGCTTGGTAAATGTCAGAATCTAACCGACGTCAACTATGACCCTGGAAAAGTTCTGTTTACTATTGCACTTTTTTCAATATTTCATCAGCTTTTTTGCGAAGGTTTTCATCCTGGGTGGCAGCGAGCACTTTTTGCATAGCTGATTTAACTGCCGGTTTGTTGTTGGCGGCAAGGGCTTCGCCGATTTTCAGAGTCGAGGCAAGGGCTTCGGCCTGCAGGTCGGTGTCATCGATATAACCCTGAACCATTTGCAAGGCGGCGAGCGATTTTTCGTTGGCGACGCCGGC
Organism: Sedimentisphaerales bacterium; assembly: GCA_030634605.1. Taxonomy (GTDB): domain Bacteria; phylum Planctomycetota; class Phycisphaerae; order Sedimentisphaerales; family SM23-30; genus JAFGSR01. Next base: position 1,634 of record DAOWAK010000312.1, on the reverse strand, counting down.
CAGAACCATTTTTTTCTCATCGTTACGCTGGGCGAGCGCCATGGTAATTTTATACATTCCCAGACGATCACTTTTAGCCAGACCGGTCAGCCGAATATAGCTGCGTAAAGCCAGGATTTTCTGATTCTCGGCGGTATCACTCTTGACAACTTTCAACAAATCAGCTGCCGGATCGGCAGTGGGCCATTCTGCCAGGGCCCGGATAGCGGTATCACGAACCGATGAGTCCGCATCGGTCAGGGCATTGCGCAGGGCCGGTAATCCGGCTGGACTGCTCAATCGGCCCAGAACCCTCAGTAGAGAATTTTTCAGAGCCATGTCCGGATTAGTTTTCAACGAGGCCAAAATCACTTCAACCTGCTTGGCTGGGTCGGACACCTTACGCGCAACGGCAATAACCATCTTTTCGGCGGCTTTACGCTCCCGATCGGTTTCGCTGGTAATCAGCAAACCCGTCAGCAGTGGCAGTTCAGCTGCACCTGCCAATTCGGATAGCGCCTTGAATGCTTCGATTTTAACCGAAACCTCTTCAACAAGTGCTGCCTGGAGAATCTCATTCATTTTTTCCGTAGCTGCCCGGGTGTTCAGACTGCGAATTAACTCCACTTTCACTTTAGCGTCCGCCTGAGCAAGTTTACCTGCCATCGCGTCGTTTACCTTGGCTCCGGAGAGGATATTCAAACTGTTGCGGGCCGCGGCTTGTTCCGGGCCACTGGTTGCGGCGGCGCGTTGAGCCAACATCAGCACCTGCTTGGCGCTGCCGAGTTTGCCTATCGCTTTCAAAGCCGCCACGCGAACCGCACCGTCGCTACTTTGTGAAATCTTCAAGATGTAATTCAGAGCAACACGATCACCACGATCCGCCAGGGCACTGAGCAGTAAGACCTGAGCAGCCGGGGTCATTTTCTCCAGCTGAGCAACGATCTGATTGGTTCGCTGCGATCCGGGCAACTCTCTAACCAGGCCAATGGCATCGGCTTGCAGGGGAGAATCATCATTGGTCAGCAATTCGATGACTTCAGCGAACGCGGTTTTGCTATCGACCACAACCAAGCCGTTCAACGCGGCGGTTCGCACCCGGGTCGGTTCGGATTCCTGATACAAATCCCGATAGATTGCCGCGGGCAAAGCTGTTTCACCGTCAGCTGCTAAGGTCGCGGCACAATTCAAATAAGCATCCAGAACTTCGTCAAGCAAAGCCCCGGAGGTTTTGGATTTTGCTTTTTTCAGCGCTGCGGCTGCCGGTTCCGTACCGATTTTGCCCAGTGCGCTAGCCGAAGCTGCTGCTATTGGGGCATCGGCACCTGCGAGCAAATCGATTAGCGCCGGTGTCGCCGCGGTAGTTCGGTGCGCTGCTAAGGAATTAATAATCCCGATTTTGACTTTCGCATCTGAAGTGTTCAAGCCGGCCAGCAGGGCCTGATCGGCCTTGTCGCCGGGGATTCTTTCCAGGGCATAACGGGTCATGTCGGCAAAATCAGCTTTGGCTAACAACGGAGCCAGGGCATCCACCGAAGCGGCGGTTCCAATCAGGCTGAGTTGGCGACAGGCAAATTGTTTGGCGGCCCAGGTGGCTGACGATGACGAGAGAATCTTTGTCAAGCCGCGCTCGAGACGTTTGCGCATCCAGATTT
>DAOWAK010000174.1 GCA_030634605.1 Sedimentisphaerales bacterium | reverse complement strand
GCTCGCGGGCGGTTTCCATGACTGTGCAGACGGAGCGGACGTTGTGCGAGGCGCAGGCGAGGTGACAGTGCTGGTGGTTCCGGAGGATTTTGATAGCGTTGCGTTCGAAGGCGACATCGCTCTGTGCTTTGATGGTGTAAACGGGGACGGGCCAGCCGAGTTGTCTGGCCATGACGATTTCGTAATCCCAGTAGGCGCCTTTTACGAGGCGGATGGAGATGGGCAGCTTTTGTTGTTTGGACCAGCCGAGGATTTTATCGACGTCGTTGTCGGCTTCATTGAGGTAAACCTGCATGGCCAGGCCGAGGTGGGGGTAATCTTTGAATTCGGGATGGCTGCGGAGGCGGCGGTAGAGTTCGAAGATGATTTCCTTGTATTTGCGCATTTCGGTGTCGATGCAGAGGAAGGCACCGGCCTGGACAATTTTGCGATAGATGGGGATGAGCCGTTCGAGCATTTGCCCGACGGTGTCTTCGGGATCGGCGGGATTGGCCTGTGAATAGAGAGCGGAGGGTTTGACGGAGATGTTGATTTTGGGAGCGGAGCCCCAGTCGAGGTTGGAATCGGCATTGCCCAGAGTGGGCCAGTTGTCCTGGGCGCCGGCGAGTCCGTCGAGCAGTTCGAGGTAGCCATTGACGTAAGCTTGTGCTTCGGTTTCGCTGACGGTGGCTTCGCCGAGGATGTCGAGGGTGAAGGCGAAATCTTTTTCGCGAAGTTTTTTTAGATTTTTGACGGTTTCGCTGACCTGTTCGCCAATGATGAATTGCAGGGCCATGCTTTCGATGTTTTTGCGGACGGTGGCGCCGACCACTTTCATGGCGAGTTTGCCACCGAGTGCGGTGCCTTTGATGCCGGCTTTGAGGAAGGCGGGTACGCTTTCGGAGCGTGCGAAATATTCCTGGATGTGGCGGCCGAGGGTTTCTTCGGTGGTGAGGTAGGGCAGGACGTCGATGAAGCGGAAGAGCTGGACTTTAAAGTCATCGTTTTTCATGGACCAGTCCATCATTTTTCCGGTCCACCAGTTTTTGTTGAAGATGGAGGGTTTTTCCTTGCCGATGGTGGTGAAGAATTCCTTACCGCGGCTGATGATTTGATTTTCCAATTGCTGGTTTATTTTCAATTTGTTGGTTCCTTTCTTATATACCCGCTGATCTCGCGGATTTTTTAAGAAGCCACAGAGGGCACAGAGATCACAGAGAGAAATAATATATTTTTTACCACAAGGCACAAAGACACTAAATGTGCCTAACAAAACCTCTCGTCTAGAATTCTGGATTCCCGCTTTCGCGGGAATGACATAGTTTTGTTAGGAATTCCAAGTTATTTTGTTACTAAACAGATTCACACGATTTTGCAAGGATTAAGAGTTTTTTAGTCAGTTGGTCTAGTCAGGGCGAGGCATTCGGAGACGGGGATGCGCATGTCCATGGGATTACCGAAATCCTGATGGTCGAGAAATTCGGCACCGGCGCCGGCGACGCGGCCCAGTGCAAAAACCATAAAGGCGATGTCGCAAACTCTTTTGAGGGAAACTCTTTTTTCTTTGAGTGCGTCCCAGCAGATGCCGAGCACAACCGAAGCGATTGCACCGTCGAGGTTAACGGCCCAGACGTTGCGGGCGATGCCGATTTCCTTGATGCGGCAGGCGAGCATGTGATAGTATTCCAGGAAGATGTTGTAAAGATTTTTTCTTTTGATGAATTCGTAAACAACCTGTTCGCGGGGATCGTAGTTAACGGGATTGTTTTTGAAGACGGGGTGACCCAGGCAGGGGATGCGTTCGTAATCGGTGCCGGCTTCTTTGGCGGCGGCACGTTGTTTGGCGAACCAGTCGGCTTGTTTGTTGACGATTTTTTGCAGGTCGAGTCCGTGGCTGGGATCGTAAGGGTCGGGCAGGTTAATGTCGCGGAAGACGCGAAGCAGGTATTCGACGGCCCGTCGTCCGTTGCCGCCGTGTACATTGCCAATGCAGGCCAGGGTAGCAATCATAGCGGTGTTGGGGGCGTTGCCGGCGGAGGTGGAAAGTTTGGCCCCCTGGGCGGAAATGGTTCCGGGTCCGTTGCTGAGGGAAGCGATGAGGACTTTTTCCATTAGTTCAACTTCGTAGGCACGCGGAGTTTCGGCGGTCCAGGCGAAGATTACGGATTCGGCAAACGAGCCTTTTTCCATTTCCTTTTCGATGGAGCGGCCATAGATTCGGGTGACGTGGCCGTCGTTGGACGAGGCGTGGCTGGCGTTGCGCAGGTTGCGTTTGGGGGGGTGGGCGCCGAGGGTTTCGCGTCCGAGCATTTTTACCTGGGCGTTGTAGGGTTTGGGGATGGTGCCGCGGTGCAGAACAAGATCGGCGGGAAAGTGTTTGCCCAGGCCTTTGTAGTCGAGGAACCAGGGATTAAGCACCAGCGGTTTTGAGGGGCGAAAGTCGCGATCGATAGTGAGGCTGTCGCAGATAAGTGCGGCGGCGGCGGACAGGTGGTGGAGGGTCTTGATGCGGATGCCTTTTTGGAGGTTTTTGGCAAGTTTGTCATTTTTTTGATATTTTTTGTCGGAATCGAACGAGTCGATACCGAAGTAATCATCGAAAAGCTGCATTTTGGCTTTGGCGGTGGTGTCGGGTCCTTCGACGACGGCGCCGGCGTGGCCGAGTGAGAGATCGAATTTTTCGAGAATTTCGCCGGTGATGTAGGCGATGATGGGTTTGGGGAATTTGGTTTGTTTGAGCATTTCGACAGCTTCTTTTTCGTAGAGGCCGCCGGGTTCGATGTAGAGAACGACGATTTTGGTGTTATCGTCGTTGCGGACCAGTTCAAGCAGGTCTTTGAGGGGAGTGAGGATGAGCAGGTCTTTGCCGGTGGAGAGTCCGTAGGAGGTACCCAGCCCGGCGCTTTGTAGATAAGAAGCCATGGTGTTAACCATGTTGCCGCTGTTGGAGATAATGGCTGCGGAGCCGGGGCGAAAGCTTTCGGCAGGGCGGTCGCCGCCGACGGCACCGACGCGGACTTTTTCGTGAGTGTTAATTATGCCGAGCGAATTGCAGCCGATCACGTCGATGTTGGCCTGGGCGCACATCTGGGCGATTTTGGCGGTGACTTCGATGGAGACGTGTTCGGTAACGATAAAGAGCGTTTCAACGGTGTCTAACTGATGTTCGAGGATTTCTTTGACCTCGGCGTAAACCGCCTGGGGCGGTGAGTAGATGACGATTTTGTTGGGGCGTTTTTCTTCGGGCAGTTTATTGAAGAGGTCGGCAGCGTCGGAGAAAACGGGAATGGGTTTTCGGCCGGGGGCGTCGATGGTTTGTCCGCCTTTGCCGAGTGCCCAGCCGCCGACGATGTTGCCACAGTAATTTTGTGAGGCGACGGTGACGGCACTAGCTTCGCGGCCGGTGATGTTGGAGACTGCGACACGGTCGGAGGCGTTCAGCAGGTCGTTTAAACATCTTGCTCTCATTTTTCTTCTCCAGGATTATTAGCACTAAGAGTTTTTTCTTTTTAATAGTTATTTAAGAAACTGGATGCCCGATCAAGCCGGGCATGACAAGTCAGGTCGGTTGATTTTGGATTAAGCACCGGCGGTTTTTTTGTTGTTGGATTTTTCGGGGGTGTTGAGATAATTTTGATAAGTGTTGGCAAAACGGGCGGCGTATTCGGCGACCTGGGTGACGGGGGTTTCGGGGCCGAAGATGACGTAAGGCAGTCCCAGAGATTCGAGGGTGTCCATCAGGGTAAGGCATCCCTGGACGAGGCGTGGTCCGCCGCGGCCGACGATTACGGGAGTTTTAATGGGGCCGTGTTCGTAAACGTAATTTTGGAGGGCGTCGGCGACGGCTTTGAAGGTTACGTCGATAAGGGTGTTGTTGGCTTTGCCGCCGAGGATGAGGATGAGGCTGGTTTTGGCAAGATTGTGTTCGAAACAGATTCGGGCGGTTTCATACATACGTTCGTAAGGAGGATTGCCGCCGAAATCGGATAGGAAGATGGGATCGCCACCGTTCTGGACGAGGGTTTCGGTGATGATGGTGGAAGCTCCGCCGCCGAAGAGCAAGGGGAGGATTTTTTTTCCGCCGAGTTCACAGACATGGGCCTGGCCTCGGTAGCTTGAGGCGCTCAGGGAAGCCATTTCCTCTTCGAACAGGGTCATGTTGGCGGGGTATTCGGGCAGGGCGAAACCGAGGTTTTTGAATTTGTAGTTGGCTTCGTCGAAGATGGCTTTGAAATCGCAGGCGTAGGGTTGGCCCTGAGCAGTGATCCGCCAGGGGTTGACCTCGCACATGCGCATGCCGGT
>DAOWAK010000093.1 GCA_030634605.1 Sedimentisphaerales bacterium | reverse complement strand
CCCGTTCTGGGTGGCCATGACCAGCATCCGCTCATCGAAATCCCGCACCGGCAAAATCTCCGCAATCTTTTCATCCTTGAGCATCTGAACCAGATTAGCGATGCTGCGCCCCCGGCTGGTGCGGCTCAACGCCGGAATATCATAAACCCGCTGCCAGTAACAACGCCCGCGATTGGTGAAAATGCACAGATAATCGTGCGTACTCGCAATGAACAGATGCTCAATAAAGTCACCTTCCTTGGTATCAGACCCCTTAATCCCCCTGCCGCCGCGACCCTGGCTGCGATAAGTATCAATTGGCAGTCGCTTGATATACCCGTCGTGGCTGATGGTCACCACCATCTCTTCTTCTTCAATCAGGTCTTCAATATTGAAATCGGTAACATCACCGGTAATTTCCGTACGTCGCGGATTACTGAATTTCTCCTTCATCTCGTAAAGGTCTTCGCGGATAATATCCATCACCAGCATCTCGTCCGCCAGAATCGCTTCGTAACCAGCGACCTCTTCGCAAAGCGACGCAAATTCCTTCGCCAGCTTCTCCAGTTCCAAACCCGTCAACCGCTGCAACTGCATCGCCAAAATGGCATCCGCCTGCGGCCCGGTCAGATACTGATCGTTACCGCTTTTCTCGGCAACAAATTCCGCCGGCAGCAGCTTCTTCAGCGTCGCGTGCTCGCGCAGCCGCAAAGGCTTGGCCATCAACGCTTCTTTCGCCTCCGGAACATTTGCCGACTGACGGATAATCCGAATAATCTCATCGATATCCGTCTGGGCCAGCAGCAAACCTTCCACAATGTGAGCCCGTGTCTGGGCCTTACGCAGCAGATGACGCGTCCGACGACGAATAACATCCTTACGATGCTCCAGGTAAAGCTCCAGAATCTGCTTCACATTCAAAGTCTGCGGACGATTTTTCACCAACGCAATGTTAATAATACTGAAATTGTTTTGCAGAGACGTATGCTTGAAAAGCTGATTAATAACCACATTGGAATCCGCATCACGACGCAGCTCCACCACGATCCGCATCCCCTTACGGTCCGATTCATCACGAACGTCACTGATACCGCTGATAGAACCACTGTTGACACAACCCGCAATTTTAATCACGATTTGCGATTTTACCGTCTGGTAAGGAATCTCATCAACGACGATCAACTCTCTGCCTTTTTTGGTGGTTTCGATGTGATACTTCGCCCGGATAGTAACGCTGCCCCGCCCGGTAGTGTAGCCGTCAATAATTCCCTTGCGGCCGCAGATTATCCCGCCGGTCGGAAAATCCGGCCCCGGCATAATCTCCATAAGGTCCCGAAAACCACAGTCCGGCTCGTCGATCAGCTTGATCAGCGAATCACAAACCTCTCCCACGTTATGCGGCGGCAAACTCGTCGCCATCCCCACCGCAATCCCCACCGCCCCGTTAACTATCAAATTCGGAAACTTACCCGGCAGCACCACCGGTTCGGTCGTAACCTCATCGTAATTCGGCACAAAATCAACCGTATCAAAATTGATATCGGTCAGCATCTCTGACGCCGCCGCCGTCATCCGCGCTTCGGTATATCGCATCGCCGCCGGTGGATCGCCGTCGATCGAACCAAAATTACCCTGCGGATCAACCAGCGTGGTCCGCAAATTCCAATGCTGCCCCATCCGCACCAGCGTCGGATACACCACCGCTTCACCATGCGGATGATAATTACCCGAGGTGTCACCGGCAATCTTCGCGCATTTTCGGTGCTTACTCCGCGGACCCAGATTCAAATCGTGCATCGCCACCAATATCCGACGCTGCGAAGGCTTCAGCCCGTCCCGAACATCCGGCAACGCCCGGCTGATAATCACACTCATCGCGTAATTCAAATAAGAGTCCTTCAACTCATCCAGTATCGATAGATCTTCAATTCTTTCCTGCGCTTGGGTCACCTGGGCACGATCCTTTTTCTATAAAATTCATCTGTTTCGCCGGTCAATCGGCGTTTCTCAACCACTCAAATTCTCGTTTCTGGCTAAGAAACCGGGCGATATGTCAATCGCCACAACGGGGAGTTTCCCAGGCAATTTCACAGCCCGAAAAACAGCACCGTATTCTAACCAAAATCTCAGCCCACAGCAATATTTCTTTTGCCTTTTTTCTTCCCTTTTGTGTGGTTATAATCCACTTTTTGTGAAAGAAATTCAGTGATCCGGAATCTGTAATTAAGGGTACCTCTAATAATTGCTTTTGCCGCGAGAGCGCGGGATTTTTTCGTCTGGCAAGGAGCGAAGAATCGGGCATATTGGTGAATATTCCCGGTTTTTCGCGACGACGATCAGGCGGAAAACGTCTTTCCGGCCGTCCGCCAGGATATTTCCGGCCGTCCGCCAGGATATTTCCAGCCGTCCGCCAGGACCTCGCAGCCAAAATGAATTTTTAGAGGTTCCCTTAAGATAGTATTTTTCTGAGGCAATTTTTCATAGAAAGGCCCAAAAAATGAAGCAAATTTTCAACATAATTCGCGATTTATTACTGATAGCTTTCTTGGCAGGTTCAGTCGGTTCCTCATTCCCCGCCCGGGCCGAATCACTGCAACACCCCCGCCGAACGCCCATTGTCGATGCCTTCCAGAAAAACAAGGACGCCGTCGTCAGCATCACCGGTAAACAACTCGTCCGACAGTCCAATCCCTTCTGGGGTTTTGAAGACTGGGGCCTTTTTCGGCCCAGACTCCAGGCTCGACCTTTCCTCGGCTCCGGTTTCGTACTCGATGACCGAGGCTACGTAATCACCAACGCCCACGTCGTCTCCGGCGCCCTCGAAATCACCGTCATCATGGCCGACGGCAGCCAATTCCCTGCCGAAAAAATCGTCGCCAGCGAGTCCATGGACATGGCCCTGCTCAAAATCGAACCGGAAACCCCCCTGCCCACCGTCGCTTTAGGCCGTAGCGACGACCTGATGATCGGCGAAACCGTCCTGGCCATCGGAAACCCCTTCGGCTATCAACACACCCTCACCGACGGCATCATCAGCGCCGTCCATCGGGATTTGCAAATCGAGAACAAAGAGTTCCCCAACCTCATCCAGATCTCCGCACCCATCAACCCCGGAAACAGCGGCGGCCCCCTCATTAACATCAACGGCTCCGTCATCGGCATGAACACCGCCATCAGACGGGCCGCCGAAGGCATCGGTTTCGCCATTCCCGTCGATCAACTGCGCGAAAACCTCGCCAAAATCCTCTACGCCAATATCGAACACGATCGCCGCATCGATTTTGGCGCTCAAATAGTAGATTTTTCCCGCCCCGACGGCCAAAACCAGACGACAGTTCAACAAAAAGGAGTCCTCGTCCAGTCCGTTCTCCCCGACAGCACTGCCGCCCGCGCCGGCTTACGCATTAACGACACCATAACCGCCATCGCCGACACCCCAACAAACTCTGCCGTCGGTTTTTACCTGGAATTGCTCGAACAAAAACTCAACCAGCAAACCAAATTCAAAATCTTGCGAAACCGGAACGGTTCAGACGATTCCCCTAAAAAACAACTCAATATCAGCGTCACCTTAATAGAGCGCCCCAAGCCCGACGCCCCCGCCCTGGCCTTACAAATGTTCGGCTTGAACATCTACAGCCTCAGCAACCAACAAGCCGAAAAATTCGGCGGCGCCGCCGAACCAGGCTATATCGCCGTCAGTTCGATTGAACCCGGCTCACCCGCCGACAACTCCGGCATCGCCAAAGGCGACCTCATCATGGCCATCAACAGCACCCCCATCCAAAACCTCGATTCCCTCGGCTACAAACTCGAAACCATCACCGAAGGAAACCTCGTTAACATCACCCTCTACCGCTCAAAAACCACCCGCTGGGGCTACGAAATCAGACAATTCGACGCCAAACTCAGAACACAATCCAACAACAAAAAACCACCCCAAAACCGCGTCGATTTGTAAAAATTCGTCACACATCCGCCGTAGGAGGATGATTCGTCATTGAATCCTGTTCAGGGCGGCACCGCCAAGCTCTGCTTGGGAGTGTACCGCCGGCATCTTGCCGGCAATCTTATCTCTCCCAAAATCCCACGCCCAAACTTGTCATGCCCGACTTGATCGGGCATCCAGATTCGCTTTGAAAATTAGAATTTCGGTAATTCGATATTGTTTCGAATTTCGAACTTCGGATTTCGTCATTGATTCGCTTGTCGAGGCACGGCATTTGCCGTGACTGATCATTCAGGCTTTGTCATTCGCCATTAACTTCAGCCCTGCCAGCGAATCGGTAGCTCGTGAGGAACGTTTAGCAGATCCAATGCCCGCCCGACTACCGAATCCACCAGATCATCAATCGTCCGCGGCTGCATATAAAAACCCGGACTCGCCGGACTGACTATCCCCCCGGCCCGCGTAATCCGCAGCAGATTTTCCAGATCGATAGCCGTCAGCGGATTCTCTCGATGAACCAGCACCAGCGGCCGCCGCTGTTTAAGACTCACATAAGCCGCCCGCAACAGCAGCGTATCACCCAGCCCCGCCGCAATCGCCGCCACCGTGTGGCTGCTGCACGGACAAATCACCATCGCATCCACCGGATAAGATCCACTCGCCAGATTGTCGTGCATCTTGCCGTTATCGTGAAAAATCAAATTCTCACAAGACCGCCCGATCAACTGCTCCGCTGAAATCTCGCTCACCCCCAGCTCCTCCGCCATCACCGCCCGACCCGGATCAGTCACAATAACATGAACCTGCACACCTGCACCCGCCAGCAATTCCAGCATCCGCCTGGCGTAGATCGATCCACTGGCCCCGCTGATGCCCAAAATAACCGATTCAGGACCCGGTCTTTTTTTCGCTGCCGACATAAAAACGCTTCCTTATCAATGGCATTATCAACCGGGCCAGACCAATCCCCATCACCAAACCGACTACCGCCGCCAGAATCTCCAGAACCGTTGAAGGCTCCTCCGACATCGCCCGCATCAATCCTCCCACAAAAATCGCCCCAGCCAACGGCAGCAGAAAAACCACAATACTACTCAACGACAATCCCACCGCCGTAAACGGACCACGATTCGGCGCAGACCACACCTTCCGGCACTGATCAGAATCCGGACACCCCACACACACCGGATTCTCCAGCTGTTTCTCAGCATTGTCGCTATCGAAACTATCAATCTGATTTTGTGGTTTCATTAGGCGATTCTTATAATTCCTGTAGGATGGGCTTTAGCCCATGCTGAATCCGGATTCTAAACACCATCAATCTGCCAAACCATTATTTCACTTCAGCCTGGTCAATCGCCTTTAACAGATAGTCAATTGATGCCATCTTCGGCTGTGCTTTTTTCGCCTCGACCAACAGCACTCGGGCTTGCTCAACCTCACCGGTCTTCAGTTTGACGTAACCGTTCAGGAACAAGAGCATCGCATTGCCGGACTCACTCTGCCAACGATCCAGATCAGCTAACCGCTTTGCCAGTTGTACCTCATCAGCAGACAGCTTCTTCAAATCCACCTCAGCTCCCGCCAACTTCGGTTCAAACTGCAACGCCCGGTCCAGGAAATATGCCGCACTCATAAACTCCCCCGCCGCAAACAACGCTCGCGCCTTACCCATGTGCGCCGCCCCACTTCGAAAATCATATACTATCGCCGACCCAAAAGCATCCGCCGCACGATAATAATTCCCCTCACCCATCAGCGTCTCCGCCCGCCGCATGTGCTGGGCAAACTTCGCCCGGGCGCGCCGCGTAAATCCACTCTCCGCACCCTGGCCGCTAACAACTGCCCCACCGCCTTGCCCCGCTAAAGGACTCAACGTTTCATTACCCGGCTCAGCTTCTTCTCCCGGCTCCGGTAATTCACCCACCAAATCCTGCTGCATTTCTTCCAGCAGTTTTTCAACACCACCAATAGCAGCCTGCTCCTGCCCGGCTTCTTCCCCCTGCTGATTCTCAGGAGCTTGAAT
>DAOWAK010000056.1 GCA_030634605.1 Sedimentisphaerales bacterium | reverse complement strand
AAAGCGGGCTAAAAGCGTACCAAAAGCGCGAAAAGATCAATTTCAGTGCGAAAACATGGGCGCAAATCGCAGTGTTTTGACGGTTTTTTCACGAAAGTTGGGGCAAAGTTACCGGTTTTTCGGGTTTTTGGCGATTTCTGAAAAAGGGCTGTCGCAGAAATGGTTCACTTGGGCAGTAGAAAATATTCTTTCAGAAAGTACAACCTGTTTTCTGTGATTTTGGTGAAAAGCCACCATTCGCTGCGAAACATGGAAAATCGAAGCAAACAAAAATTTACAGAGAAATTATCTTGTATTACCGGCAGTTCACGACTAAGGTCGCCACTGTTCTCGATCAGCTCAAAAGCAATTATCAGAGGTACCCTTAAGAATTCTCAAAATATCGCCTGAAGGCGAGGGCCTTAAACCCATTGCGAGGCAATAATGAAAAATCTCAAAAATATATTACTGGTCAAAGGCAATTACGGCCAGTCTTGTGGCCCGGAAACCCTGCTAAATACCATTTTAGGCGAGTTGGATCAGAACAATTTCAGCCCGACCCTGGTTCAGTTGAAAAAAGCCGGCGTGGGACAGGCGGAAGTTTTTTGTGATGAGCGTTGGGACAGCATCAAACAGATTTTACCCTGGCGGGGAATTGCCGGTTCGTATTTTGTCGCCCGGCAGTTAGCTCAAATGGCCCAGGTCCAAAAGGCCGATCTGATACATACACACGATATGAGGGCCAATTTGCTGGGCTATCTGATGCCCGGGCGGCAGGTGCCCTGGATCAGTCAGATACACGGTTGGCTGGGACACACCCACAGCGGCCGCTGGCGGCTTTACGAATGGGTGGACAGTCGAATTATCCGAAAGGCCGATCTGGTCCTTGTAGGCTCGACAGCGGCTTATAACGAAGTGAGAAACAGCGGCATTGAGCGTGTGGAGATCGTCCTTAACGCTGTCCCCGTACCCACCGAAGGTGCTTACAAGGATAAGGCCCAGTTAATCAGGGAAAAAATCGGCGTCGGCCCGGAAACTGTGGTAGTTGGCATGACTAGTCGGATTCATCCGGGAAAAGGACAGAAATATTTAATTGACGCCTTGAAGCTGCTGATCGATAAAGGTCGGCAAATATTCGGTTTAATAGCCGGCGAAGGGCCTGACCTGGAAGCCATTCGACAGCAGGCGAAAGACCTGGGGATTGCCGATAAGGTTGAGTTTCCCGGTTATTGTAAAGATGTACTGGGATACGCCGAGGCGATGGATATCTTTGCGGTACCGTCACTTAAGGAAAGTCTGCCGCTGGCAGCCTTGGAAGCGATGTCGCTGGGTAAACCGATCGTGGCCAGCAAAGTGGGCGATCTGCCGCTGGTGGTTGCGGAAGGTGAAAATGGCTTACTGGTGGAACCGGGCTCTACCGAGGAACTGGCAACTGCGTTGGATAAGCTCATCTGCAACGAACAATCACGGCTGGAGATGGGCGTTCGAGCCCGTCAGACAATCGTGAAGGATTACTCAGGCCCCGCCATGACGCGCAAACTGGAAAACGTTTACGCCCGTATTATGGAAAAATACAACAACCATAAGTAGCAAGCGAAAAAACATTCTTTATATTCAACCGAACTCCGAGGTGGGCGGTTCGGACATTGCGTTGCTGCGGCTGGTGGAGTCGCTGGACAAGGATCGTTATTGCCCGACGGTGCTGCTGCCGGGAGACGGGCCGCTGGTTGATTTGTTGAAAGGGGCGGGCTGTCGGGTGGAATTTTTGGAGATGATGCAGTTGCGGACGCTGCCGGACGTGGATTATCAGTTTCGCTATATCGGAAAATTCTGGCCGACGGTTCGGCAAATCGCGAAGATAATCGAGCGGGACAGAATCGATCTGGTACACACTAATTCGCTGTTTAGTTTGTATGGCGCGTGGGCGGCGTGGTTGAGCGGTTGCGCTCATCTGTGGCATGTGCGTGAGATACCGCCGGCGGTTCCGGTGGCCAAGCGGATTTTCAGCAAGCTGGTATTGAAATTGTCAACACGTGTGGTGGTTATGACGGAGGCTTGCCGGGTTGGGCTGTTCGATGGAATGGCGGTTCCGGACGGCAAGGTGGTTCCGTTGGCGGATGGGCTGGATTTGAAACGATGGCGGTCGGATATCAGCGGGGAACGGATTCGGCGGGAATTGTCGATTGGGCCGGAGGTGCCGCTGGTGGGTTTTGTGGCACGGCTGGATCCGTGGAAGGGGCTGGATGTATTTTTGAAAGCGGCGGCGATAGTGTCGCGGCAGTTTGAGGATGCGCGGTTTGTGGTTTCGGGCGGGGCGCCGCAGGGATATGAGAGTTACGAGAAGAAAATGCAGCAACTGGCTTCTGAATTGGGGCTGGAGGGGAAGGTTCAATTTTTGGGCTGGCGTTACCGGATGGATGATATTCTGGAAGTGATGTCGGCGTTATCGGTGATGAGCCACACGTCGATAAGTCCGGAGCCTTTTGGTCTGGTGCTGATTGAAGCGATGGCGGCGGCGCGTCCGGTGGTGGCGGCGGCGGCCGGCGGGCCGTTGGAGATTGTGGTGGACGGCCAGACCGGATTTTTGACTGAGCCGGGCAACGCTGAAGCACACGGCGAGGCTCTGTGCAAACTGCTGGCGGATGAGCAGTTGCAGCGACAGATGGGCAGGGCTGGGCGGGAAAGGGTTGAGCAGTGTTATTCGATGGAAGTGTTTATCAGGAACCTGGACGAAATTTATGAAGGGATTTTTCAATAACGAATTAAGAAATCCGAATGACGAAAAGGCAGTGGCAGGGTAGTGATGAAGCAGGATGGAATAGACTTATCGGTGGTGATTGTCAGTCATGGGCATGAGGGGTTACTGGCGGATTGTGTGAAGTCTCTGCGGGGTGGGCTGGAGGGGCTGGAGGCGGAGATTCTGGTGCTGGACAACCTGGGTGGGCGGGAAGTTGAAGCGGTGGTGGGCGGAATCGATGATCGGGTTAAGTGTTTTGGTAATGAACAGCCGCAAAGCCTGTCTCAAAATATAAACGAAATGGCGGAAAAGTCGCGGGGGAAATATCTGCTTATGCTGAATCCTGATACGGTTTACCAGAGCGGTGCGTTGAAAGATGCCCTGGCTTATCTGGAAGGTGATGCTGAGACGGGGGTACTGGGTTGCCGGCTGTTGAATATGGATGGATCGGTGCAGCCGAGTTGTCGGCAGTTTCCGACGCTGCCGGTGGTGATGCTGCGTGGATTTGGCGTGGATCGCTGGCCCTGGCGGCCGGCATTTTATCGCAAAAAAGTGATGGAGTCGTTGGATCACGAAAAGCAACAGTTGGTGGACTGGATTTTTGGGGCGTTTATTTTGATCAGGCGGGAGGAATATTTGCGGCTGGGCGGGATGGACCAGGGGTATCGGCTGTATTATGAGGATGCGGATTTGTGTTATCGCTACCGCAAGGCGGGACTGCGAACCGCGTATTTTCCCGGGGTGAGTTTTACGCACAAGCACATGCGGACCAGTGCGAAGGTGCCATTCGGACGTCATTGGCGTTGGCATATCAGCAGTATGATGCGTTATTTTCGCGAGCATGGTTACTGGTTTCGGCCGGACTTGGGCAGTGATGAGTCCAGGAATTTTACCACAGAAGGCACCGGGGACACAGAGAGTCGGAATTGATTTTTAGCCAACCGCGTGGGTAACAAGGTTACCCACCCTACGGGGCTTGAACATGCCACCCGATCCGGCGGCGTGGGTGCCGGCGGCGTTGGAACCCCTCGGACGGGCCAAGGGGCTAAAAACCCGACCTGCGGTTTTTTTACAGCAATTGAGTAATCCTGTGAACGGTTACGATTTTTAATGACTAATTTCGAAATCCGAATGACGATTTAATGGCGAATGACAAATGACGAGCGGAATTTTCGGTAGCAGTGATGTATTTGTTTATTGCGGTAACCACCCCCAAGAGTACTTGGCGGTGCCACCCGTCGATTTCAAAGAGTCAGCATGGGCTGAAGCCCATCCTACAGTTACGGTCTTTAACAGTGATGAGAGGGGCAAGTGATGTCGTTGCGATTTTGGGCAAAACGGCTGCTGAAATTGGCGTTGCTGGGTCTGGTTGGCGGGCGGGCGGCGCGGGGAGTTGCGGTTCTGGCTTATCACTCTGTCGATAACAGCGGTTCGTGGCTATCTATTTCGCCGAATCAGTTGCGGGAGCATTTGCAATGGCTGAAAGACCATCACTGGCAAGGGTTGACGATTGATCAGCTTTTGGCTCGTCTGGATGGACAGCCGGGATCGGGCAGGGAAATTCTGATTACTTTTGACGACGGGTATGAGAACTTTTTAACCAACGCGGTTCCGGTGCTCAAGGAGATGGGATTTCCGGCGACGGTATTTGTGGTAACGGACCTGGTGGGCAAAACCTCGAAATGGTATGAGAAGGAACGGGAAAATATAAAAAAATTTGTGGACGGAATGAGCTTTCCCAAAAAAGACCGCCAGGTACTTGATCGGATGCTGGAACATTTCAGCCAGGAACGGTTGATGAGTTGGGAACAGTTGTCGCGGTTGGAGGAATTCAATGTTGACGTGGAAAGCCACAGTTGTTCGCATCGGTTTTTGAGTAAGTTATCGGCGGCGGAACTGGCGGATGAACTGGAGCGATCACGAGGTGAACTACAGGAGAAGCTGGGTCATGCCAGCCGGACAAACTGTTTTTCCTACGTCGATTTCAGCAGCGTGGTGGGCAAGGCGGCAGAAGCGGCGGGTTTTGAGGCAGGCTTTTTAGCTAGTCTGGTTACAGGTGCCAAAGAAAAAAATAATCGATTCGCATTGGGTCGGGTGGGGATTAATGGTTTTTATTCGAAATTTGATCTGAGGTTTGCACTTTCGCAAGCAGCGGGGCTACACCAAAGAATTCGCCGGTTGATTATCAGATAAGAAATACCTATAACTCGGTGGGAAATTAGGGGTTTATACAGAAAGTCGGCTGAACTTGTCAGAAAATTCCTGAGTGGGGGCGATAATTTTCACAAAAAAATAGATGATAATAATGTTTTTTGAAAAAATTATTCAGGTTGATGACGGGGAAATTATTGATTGACGCATTAATATAATATGCTGCCAGTTCAAGATTTAAGAAGGGCAACAAGATTGGGGCATTTTCCTTAAGTGCATTCCGCAACGTAACTTGGGGGCGATTATGGTCCGATAAATATATGCGGAGGTTGCTCTGTCCGTGCATAAAACTTATAATAGATTGAAACTGGTATTGGGAGCTGACAGGAGAAAACTCACAGACTGGCATAGCGTCCTATTTGGGTAATTCTACCCCGGCTTTGCGTAGTCATGGAAGGTAGAAAACTAATCCTTTCGGTTTGTCTCAGTGAAAATTATTGCTTCCGGCAATATGGCTTGGAGTTTGTCCGGATGTTGTATGTGTGTCTGGAAATGCACGAGGCATTGTCGGGTGTATAAAGATTAAATATGAGTCAATCAGATAGTTTGACCGTTGTGCTCGGGCCATGCACTAAATTAGCCGGGGCGTTGTTGAAAATGCCCTGGGTGCGAGGTCAGGAGTTGCTGCTGGTCGGTTTGGATGGTACTGAGAAAGAAAAATTAAAAAAAGAGTATCCGGAAGCAGCGGTTTTCGCTTTGGATAAGATGGGTGATTACGCTCCGGAGAAAAAATATAAATTTGTCAATATTTGTTGCTGCGCGCTGGGCATGATCCATCCGCGGCCAATAGACTGGGAAACAGACCTTAAAGAGGCAAAGAGAGACCTCGCCGTATTGGACAAGCTGTTGCAGAGTTATTCTCATGCGAGAGTGCATGTAATTTTTGTCTGCTCAGTATTGGCTTTATCGGTAAATTCCAGGGGTCGGACTGGATATTACGCCGGCTGGAAGCATATACTTTCGAAAGTGTTGCAGTCGAAAGTTGAGTCGATTCCGGAAAGCAGGTTTTCAGTGTTGTATCCGGGCCGGCTTACGAAAAAGAGAAGCATATTTAATCCGGTTTCTCTATTGTATAGCAGTTATCCTTCGGTAGCGAAGAAGCTGGCCAGGATAATTATATCGGGAGAAAGTCGTCGCAGGATAATCGGATACGATGCTCGTATCTGGTTGATGTTGCGAGGTGTGGCTACAGGGATGTCGGCCATGCGTTTTTAAATAGCAGGGACGCGTCAGCGCCATCATTGGAATTGGCGCCAGAGGTATATTAGTTATGGATATGAATAAAAGGGTTTTCGATATAGTCGTTTGCTCGCTGGCAGCGGTGTTGTGGTTGCCGGTGTTGGGATTGTGCGCACTGCTGGTTTTGCTGTGTTGCGGTCGCCCGATTTTTTATGTTTCGAAGCGACGGGTATATATGCATAAGAACCGGAAAATTGTAAAATTCCGGACGATGGTGCGTAACGCGGAGAAAATCGCTAACCGCCAGACGATTCCGGTTGAGGATCAGCGTTTTTTGAATATTGATTTCGATTCGCCGCTTTACACACGACTGGGTCGGATATTCGAGAAGGTCTGCATGACGGAGCTGCCGCAGTTGGTACATGTGCTCACGGGTAAAATGACCCTGGTGGGTAATCGACCGTTGCCGGAAAGTGTTATCGAATCGATTAAGGAAAAATATCCATACATGGAGCAGCGGTTTTCGTCGCGTTGCGGGATGACCGGTCCGATCCAGTTGGTCGGACGGGACAACATGCCTGACCATGAGAGGCTGCGTCTGGAAATCAGCTATTGCCGAATCAGCCGTAAAGCGTATTCTGCCCGGCTGGACTTCATGCTGCTGTTGTACACGGTTCTGATCGGTCTGCATCTGGTCCGGCCCTTCCAGCCCCGTGAAGTGGAGAGTATGATGCGACGTTACGCGGATCGAGACAAAGTGGCTCGTGGTGCGTTGGCGGCAAATGGTTATGGTCAGGCGGCTGAATTGCCATCGAACATGGTTGCTGCAGTTGAAAGACTGGACTATGAATCTGTGGCTGGGTGAAACCAGAGTCCGGTAGCGGCGGTGTAAAGCAAAAGGGACCCCGCTCAACGAATATTTTATTTAGCGGGGATTTTGTGGCCGGGAAATTTGTGTCTTGATACACCGGTGCCGTTTCATTATTCTGCAGGAGCCGAGAAAATGCAACGTTTGATTTTGATAACAGCTTTGTGTTTTATCGGGGCGGCTCTTTTGGGCCGCGACGAGATTACTCGCATTATTGAAGGGGGCGAGTCGGAATCAACTACGGTTGAGCAGCAGCCGGCGCCGGGTATGGAGCAACAACCAGCAGCGGAGGGTAACTGGACGACGTGGACGCGACAAACAAGTCCGTCGTTTT
>DAOWAK010000278.1 GCA_030634605.1 Sedimentisphaerales bacterium | reverse complement strand
GGAATTTTTGGGATTTAAGCAAGTGCAGGTGGTTGCGGTATGCGACGTGGACCGCAAGCGAGTAAATAATGCCCGGCAGATAGTTGATAAGCATTACAGTGCACAGCAGAAAAACGGAGATTATAAAGGGTGCGGCGCCTATGGTGATTATCGGGAATTGCTGGCGTGTGATGATATAGACGCGGTGTCGGTTGTTACGCCGGATCATTGGCATGCGCTGCCGGCGATTGCCGCGGCCAAGGCGGGTAAGGATATTTTTCTGCAAAAGCCGCTGACTTTGACTATTCCGGAGGGAAGGTTTTTAAGTGATACGGTTGCGAGCTATGGGCGTGTTTTTCAGGTGGGCAGTCAGCAAAGGTCCGACTCTCGTTTTCGCTTTGCCTGCGAACTGGCGCGTAACGGGCGCATCGGCAAACTGCACACCGTCAAGGTTGGTTTCGGGCTGGACCCGTCAACCGGTCCTCAGCCGATTATGCCGGTGCCGGAAAATCTTGATTATGAAATGTGGCTGGGCCCGGCGCCGCGGGCGGAATATACGGAAAAACGTGTGCATCCGCAAAACAGCTACTATGCCCGGCCCGGTTGGCTGCGGATTTCGGACTATTGCTGCGGGATGATAACCGGTTGGGGGGCGCATCACATGGACATCGCTCAGTGGGGCATAGGGGCGGAGGAGTCCGGTCCGGAGGAGATTATCGCTCATCAGGCGGAGTTCCCGGCCAACGGTATTTGGGATGTGCACGGCCCGCACCGGATAGAGTATACCTACGCCAACGGGGTGAAAGTTATCTGCACTGATAATAAGCAAAATAAGCAGGGTGTGGTTTTTGAAGGAACCAAAGGCTGGGTCTATGTCCGTCGCGGTTATATCGATGCGAATCCGAAGTCGCTCTTGAATGAGAAAATCGGCCCGGATGAAATCAACCTGTATAAAAGCCGCAACCACAAAGGGAACTTGCTGGAGTGTATAAAAAGCCGTCGTGAAACCGTTGCTCCGGTAGAGGTGGGACATCGCTCCTGCAGTGCTTGTGTGCTGGGGTATATTGCGATGACTCTTAAGGGACGCAGGTTGAAATGGGACGCTCAGCAGGAACGGTTCCTTAATGACGATGACGCTAATCGGATGCTTACACGTACGATGCGCAGCCCCTGGTCGATTTAGGTCGGATTAAGAAACGTCGCTCATTCAGTGCTGACGAGACCCTGCGTAAAACGCAGGGCTAAATATGAGAAACCATGCTCAAGTACTCTTGAGCATGCCACCTGATCATGTTTTGGGCAGGGTAGTTTTACCCCCTCCTGGCGGAGGGGGCTTTTGGGCGGAGATGGTTTTTCTGTGAACGGTTATGCTGAATGAGTTTTATAAAAGGATGACGACGATGAAAATCTATTGGAAACTGGTAAGTGCTTTGGTGTTGATTGGTCTTGGGGCAAACATAGCTTTGGCGGCGGAAGAGAAGAAGGTGAAATGGCAACAGCTCTTTGACGGCAAGACGCTCAAGGGGTGGATGCAACTCGGCGGCAAAGCCAAATATTATGTTGAAGACAACGCTATTGTGGGCACCACGGTACCTAACACGCCTAACAGTTTTTTGTGTACGAAGAAGATATATCAGGATTTTATCCTGGAGCTGGAATTCAAGGTTGATCCGAAATTGAATTCCGGCGTGCAGATTCGCAGTAACAGTTATCCTTTTTATAGGAAGGGAAGGGTGCACGGCTATCAGGTGGAGATCGATCCATCCGAGCGGGCGCGGAGCTGCGGGATATATGATGAGGCGCGGCGCGGCTGGCTGAACGACCTGAAAGAAAATGAGCCGGCCCGCAAGGCATTCAAACAGAACGAATGGAACCATTATCGAATTGAGGCGAGGGGCGATTCGATCAAAACCTGGATTAACGGTGTGCCGGCAGCTGATTTAACCGATACGATGACGAGGTCGGGCTTTATCGCGTTGCAGGTGCACGGAACGCAAATTAAGGAGCCGATGGAGATACGCTGGCGGAATATTCGTCTTGAGGATGTGACGCCGAGCCCGGTGCCGACGAAGGAAGAAATTAAACTAATAGCTGGGGCCTGTCCGGAAAAGCCCACGGTCGAACCAACATCTAAGCGCCGGCTGCTGGTTTTTTCCCGATCTTATGGTTACAAGCATACCGCCATTGCTTACGGCAGAGAAGCGGTCCAGATCATGGCAGCGAAAACCGGGGCGTTTGAGGTGGTGACCTCGGATGATTTGTTTCTGTTCCAGCCGGAGAATCTGAAAAACTTTGACGCGATATTTTTCAACAATACCAATAACGAAATATTTCTGCCGGAAAATTTTGAGGAACTTCCCAAGGAAAAGCGGGCGGCGGCGGTAAAGGTGGACGAACAGTTGAAAAAAAGTCTGGTTGATTTTATCGCATCGGGTAAGGGATTGGCGGTATTGCACGCGGGGGTGGCGAGTTTTCGTAATTGGCCGGAGTTCGGCAATATCGTGGCGGCGCGATTTGACAACCATCCCTGGAACGCCGGTTCTGAGGTGACGCTAAAAGTTGACGAGCCCGATCACCCGTTGGCTGGTGCTTTTAAAGGAAACAGCTGGGTGGTAACCGATGAGATATACCAGGTGAAAGCACCCTATTCGCGTGATAAAGTGCGCGTGCTGCTCAGTATCGATACCGAAAAAACCAACATGAAGGTTGGGGGATTACACCGGCAGGATAAAGACTTCGCGATAAGCTGGATTTT
>DAOWAK010000070.1 GCA_030634605.1 Sedimentisphaerales bacterium | reverse complement strand
GTGAGCACTTTGCGGAGCTTTTGCAGCGCCAGCAACTCAATCTGTCGGACCCGCTCTTTGCTTAATCCCACCAGGGCGGCGATTTGGCTGAGGCTTTTGGCTTTGCGCAGGCCGGGAACTTTTTGCTGTTCGTCCAGGCCGAAATGCTCCTGCACAATCGTTTGTTCACGCTGCTCCAGTGTGTCTCTCATCACGTCAAACAAACTTTTCCGCGCCGATTCGACCGCAACTACCATGCTGGGTTCGACCCGCAGGTCCTGGGCAACTTCCAGGGGTTCCTGCTCGACCGCCTGAATTATCTGGCGGGATCGTTTGCTTAATTTTGTGCGATAGGTTGCAAACCGCTTGACTATGGCCCAGGTGGCATAGGTCGAAAATTTGAAACCCCGTGAGTAATCGAATTTTTCTACCGCGTTCATTACTGCCAGATTGCCCTCGCTGATGAGTTCCAGCAATTCCGATTCCCGGCGGGTGTGTTTGCGGGCGACACTGACAACCAGACGCAGGTTTGAACGGATCAGCCAATCCTTGATCTGCTCGGCCTGACGGAGGTATTGCTGTGCTTGGCGTATCTGGGTACCGCGGGGGTTTTTAAGGTTGATATTGCGGCGCAATTCGTCGGTCAGGTATTTCAGATAATTGTATTTGCGAAACAAAAACGCTTCCTGACGCTGGGTCAACAGTTGGCCGGCGTGGATGTCCTGCCAATAGCTTTCCATGTCGTCGACGGGCTTTTCTCTTTGTTTTCCAGATACTTTATCTTCACCGACAACGCTATCCGGGTCATTTGGAGTGGATTTTAAAAGTTCGTGGCTTTCAAACAAATCGTCAGGAACAGAGAGGGTTTTCATTTTGATTGATGGATCTGAAAATTCATGGCTGGGAATGTATTCAATCCTGCTAAGGTTAAGCAGCTGAGCCCAGTGGATGTTCAGGGCGCGATAGATGTTGGATTTGCTCCGGGAGAAACGGGCCATTAGTTCTTTGACGGAAATGCCCTGAGCGAACAAATCAGCAATTTGTGCTCTCTGGTCGGCTTTGATAAAGTCCGGCCGTTTTTCAAAGAGCCTGGTTTTGACGGTTAGCTGTTCGTGATCTGAGAGGATTTTTCTGATGGATTCGTTTGAGCGTTGGTACCGCCGGGCTGTGCGTTTGATAGCTTCGGAGCGTCGGTCGGGGCAGAAACGTGAAAATTTTTCCAGAGTATGGATGATTTTTCGTCGTTCATGAGGATCAATCTGCGAAAATTGCCTGCCTCGACGGACCTGATCCTGATGGTTTTTGATATAATGGTCAACTCCGGCAGCCAGGAAAACCAGTCGTTTTCTGCCGTTGTCGAGCCGCATATAACGGCCGATCAGACCGTCGTTGCGCCAACGGTTAATGGTTTTCTGACAAACTCCGAACCGCTGTGCCAAGGTTTCTACAGTGTATGCCTTTTTGCCCTTAAATTGGGTGGCGGGGATTTCCATGTCCCACGACAGTTCAGCGGCGAAAATTGGTAGGTCGTGGACCAAATTGGTATAAGAATAGCTGTCCTGAAGGACATAATTTCGGGGCCGATAACCGGTGATGTGAAAACAGACAAATTCCCAGGGATATTCTGTTTGAGGTCTGATAATCCGGATGAGGGTTTCACAGGCGTTCAACTGGATCAGTCGTTGCTTTTGGGGGACGTATTTCGACTGTTTCAACAATTCGCGTAAATTTTCACACTTCAACTGGGCCATAACCTGGCTCCTGAGACTTTGAAACTGAGCCAATCCTTCTATATTATATTGTCACATCATTCCGGCAGTCTGTCAAGGCAAAACCAGTTTGGTGCTAAATGCCATATGTCCTTTATGTATCCATGTATATAATTGCTATATAGGTACTTATGCGATCATATCGTCATATCAATATTAATTATTTGTGTTTATCGAGGACTTGAAACCGGCCATGGCGTTGTAAAATCATGGATTTAAAGCCAGAAATTTTGTAAATAACACTGGTTGAACAGGCTGGCAAAACCCGCACTATAGCTGAAACGACAGGCAGGCTACCGGATCCCTGCCTCTGGTCGGTTTCGCGGACAAGCTTACGCGAGATTTACGAATATTCGACGGTCAAATTTATTGCAGCACAACTTTTTGGTATCCGAGCCCCATGTGGCGAGGCTGTGTCATAATCGAAAAATCGGCCAGATCACCTTTGTTTTTGCGTAAGCGTTCACGCGAAAACGCGGTTTTTACGCCAAAAATGTGGCTTTGCTTCAGAAGGTTAAAGAAATAGCCTATTTCGTGCCGAAAAACATCCATTTGTCGCCCAAAAACGCTGTTTTTCCAGTGAACGCTTACGTTTTTGCTTAAAATCGAATAAAAACTCCGCGAAAGCCTAATTGCGACACAGCCTCGGCGGAGGGGGCGTTTTGGACCATTATAACGAAATGGCTGGTAATGTTGTTTTTCGGGCAGGGGTAAGAGTTGGGGGTGAGAGCGATGCGTAAATGGTTGTGGGGCAGCTAGTTAAATAATGTAATTGTGGGGAAAAGTTTGGGATTTTTGCTCTTGCAATGATGGGGAGGGGAGGGTATCATACCTAATTCGATAAATTGTGGGGAATGTATATAAATACTGCGTTGATATGGAGTTGGAAGAGGGCTGGCTGGTAGTCAGCATGGGCTGAAGCCCATCCTACGGGAGTTATTTGAGGTGCCCTTAAGATTTGAGGGCTGTTTAGTTGGAGAATATTTGTGTTTGACGCGTTGACGAACAAATTTAACTCGGTTTTTCGCGGCCTGAGTGGTCGAGGGAAGATCTCCGAGAAGAATGTTCGGGATTCGATGCGTGAAGTGCGCAGTGCTCTGTTGGAAGCGGACGTCAATTATAAGGTAGTGAAGGATTTTTGCGATATTGTCGTCGAAAAGGCGCTGGGGGCAAAGGTAATTGAAAGTCTGCACCCGGGTCAGTTGATGGTCAAGATCGTCAACGATGAATTGACGAACCTGATGGGGCCGGTGGACAGCAAGATTTATTTTGTTTCGCCGGGACCGACGATTGTGATGCTGGCGGGTTTGCAGGGCAGCGGTAAAACGACGACGGCGGCGAAATTGGCGCGGCTGCTGAAGAAGCAGGGCAAGAACCCGCTACTGGTGGCGGATGATCTGCAGCGACCGGCGGCGATTGAGCAGTTGAAGGCGCTGGGACAGCAGCTGGAGATTCCGGTTTATTCTGAGGAATCCAAAGACGCGGTCAAGGTAGCTCGGAACGGTGTTAAATTCGCGCGGAAAAACAGCCGGGACGTGGTGATTCTGGACACGGCGGGGCGGCTGCACATTGACACGGAATTGATGGGGGAACTGGGCAAAATTTGCAAGGCGATAACGCCGCATCAGATATTCCTGGTTTGCGACTCGATGACCGGTCAGGACGCGGTCAACAGTGCCAAGGAATTTAATGAGCAGCTGGAGCTGGATGGAGTGATCCTGACCAAGCTGGACGGTGACGCCCGCGGTGGTGCGGCGCTCTCGGTGAAAGCGGTAACCGGCAAGCCGATCAAGTTTGTGGGGATGGGCGAGAAACTGGACCAGTTGGAAGAGTTTTACCCGGACCGGATGGCCAGTCGGATATTGGGGATGGGCGACGTGGTTACGCTGGTGGAAAAGGCCCAGGAGCAGTTTAGCGAAGAAGAAGCGGAAAAGATGCAGCAGAAGATGGCCAAGGGTCAGTTTACCTTTGACGATTTTCTCAAGCAGATGCAATCGCTCAAAAATATGGGCGGGATCAAGGACATGCTCAAGATGATCCCCGGAATGGGCAGCCAAATGGGCGCTATGGACGTTGACGATAAGGAAATTACGCGGCTGGAAGCGATAGTGCATTCGATGACCAGGGATGAGCGGCGTGATCCGGATTTGATTGACGCTTCGCGGCGACGGCGGATTGCGCGAGGTTGCGGGATGGAGCCTTCGGATGTGTCGGGCCTGGTTAAGACGTTTAACCAGTCGCGGCAGATGATGAAGGCGATGAGCGGCATGGGGACGATGGGGCGGATGAAGGCTTTGAAGTCGATGGGTAACATGGATATGTTCAGCGGCAAGATGCCGGGATTGAAGGTGAAGCAGCGGTCCAAACGCAAACGTGTTGATCGGCGGAAGAAAGGGAAGAAGAACCGGCGATAATTTTGGCTGGGATTAGGTAAGGATTCCAAGTTGACGATTGATGAATATCTGGAGCAGGTTGGACGCGGACGGAACAGTTCGTTTGGTCGGCAGTATCGCAGCCAATTTCGTGACCGGCGTGGCACGGCGGAGCTTGGAATGCTGGCGGCGCCCAGCGAAGAGGAATTTGAGGATTTTTGCAGAGCGGTTACGGTAATGACTAAGCGAGAAAAAGCTGCGGTTGAAATTCTGGCTGATGAGCAGATTGCTGAAATCGCGGAACGGTGCTGTGGCGACTGCGGCAATATTGGAATTTTTTTGAACGGTTATGTGCTGGCCTGTCGAGAGGCGACTGAAACGGAAAAATAGGAAAATGTCGATCCGCCCGGAATCGGGCTGATTTTGGGATAGAATTAGAATAGCAAAGTTTTATAGTTTTTAGTGTTAAGGAGAATCAGGTGGTAAAAATCAGGATGAAACGGATGGGTCGGAGGCATCGCCCGTTCTATCGTATCAACGCTATGGACACCCGCAGCCCACGTGACGGCAGGGTACTCGAGGAGTTGGGGTATTATGATCCGCTGGCCAAGGATGAATCGAAGCAGGTGGAGTTGAAAGCTGACCGGATTCGCTACTGGCTGGACCAGGGCGCCCAGACATCTGAGACCGTGGGCAATATGCTGAAGAAGCAGGGCATTACCAAGACGAATTAATCGGTTCTAACAAGATCGATTGGGACAAATAGCGATGTGGATTGATCTTCTGACACTGTTTCCGGAGATGTTTTCCGGGGTGTTCGGTAATTCGATACTAAAGCGGGCCCAGGATAACGGGCTGCTGAGGATTGAAGCGACGAACATTCGGGATTTTGCCCGGGACAAGCACCGCAGCGTGGACGACAAGCCTTACGGCGGCGGTGTGGGGATGGTGATGATGTGTCAACCGTTTTTTGATGCGGTTGAGTCATTGCAACAGCAGAAGCCGGAAGTGGATGAAATCATTCTGCTGACGCCTCAGGGACAAAAGTTCGACCAGCAGTTGGCAGAGCGGCTGGCCCGGAAGCAGCGTTTGATATTGATGGCCGGCCATTACGAGGGATTCGACGAGCGGATTCGGACGAATCTGGCGACCATGGAGATTTCCATCGGCGATTATGTTTTGACCGGCGGCGAGATACCGGCGATGATCGTGGTGGACACGATTGCCCGGCTGGTCCCGGGTGTGCTGGGTTCGGCGGAATCGCACCTGGAGGAATCGTTCGGTGAGAACGGTGAGAACGGTGAGAATTTGCTGGAGTATCCGCAATACACGCGGCCGTCGGATTTTCGCGGAATGGAAGTACCAGAGGTTTTGTTGTCCGGCAATCATGAGCGGATAAGAAAATGGCGGCTGGATCAGGCCCGGGAGCGAACCCGGCAACGGCGGCCGGATTTGTTAAATGAAACGGAATAATTTAAGTTACGGAAAAAATCGTACAGGATTGAAATAGACAGGAGAATTTTCATGACGGCTAAGATTATGGAAAAGGTAACCAACAACCATTTAAAGGCTGATGTGCCTAAATTTGCCATTGGCGATACGGTTGATGTACACGTTAAGATTGTCGAAGGCGACAAAGAACGTGTTCAGGTTTTTAACGGGACGGTAATCGCGCGTAAGGGTAGCGACATCAACGCGTCTTTTACGGTGCGTCGCATCGTCAATAACGAAGGTGTGGAGCGTATTTTTCCGGTCCATTCGCCGAGCGTGGTTGATATTCAAGTCAAACGTTCCGGGTACACGCGGCGGAGTAAGTTGTATTTCCTGCGGGATCGGGTCGGTAAAGCGGTACGGCTGCGTGAGAAATGGATCGGTTCGAAAAATTAACCGGTTGTTGTGCACGAAACGGCTGATTTGTCCAGGCTGAACGACTGACTGACTGGATAACCGGAAATCTTTCAGATTTGTCATGCTTGCTGTAGTGTCGCTGATGCAAAAAGATTTTTTGCCCGGTTTTGGGCGAGAAACAGAGCCGCAGATGGATCAGGAAAAGTCTCACAAGCAAAAGTTCGGCCGCAAAGGAGAAAAGCTGGCGCGGCGGTTCCTAAAGAAGTTTGGTTACCGGCATGTGGCAAGCAATTACACGGTGCATAAGCGCGGTGAAATTGACCTCGTGATGCGGCAGGATACAACGGTGGTTTTTGTCGAGGTAAAAACGCAGCAGCAGGAAAGTTTCGCCGGTGGAGAGCTGTTGGTGAATTCTGCTAAGCGAAAGCGTCTTTATGATACGGCGCGTCATTTTATCCGGAAACACAAACTTTATGAGGTTCCCTGGCGTTTCGATGTGGTGGTGATTGTTATCCCGCCGGGTGAGAAGCCGGACGTCGTGGGAGAGAACCGGGTCGAGGCGATACGTTGTTTCGACGATCTCTTGGGGCGGCCGTTGGAGGTTGCCGCCGATCTCGTGGTTC
>DAOWAK010000159.1 GCA_030634605.1 Sedimentisphaerales bacterium | reverse complement strand
TCGAGGATGTTGCACAGGTGATCAGTTGTAGAAACGATCTCGAAGAGGCGGAACAATAGCCTCCGCATATTCTGCCAAATTCCGAAGAACTTATGCAGATGCTGGAATTGCCTTATCGGGTACTGGAAATTTGTACCGGTGACATGGGAATGGCCAAATACCGCATGTACGACATTGAGACTTACATGCCCAGTCGCGAAGGATATTGTGAAACGCATTCAGCCAGCAACCTGCTGGATTTCCAGGCCCGTCGTTTGAATTTGCGTTATCGCGACGAGGATCGCAAAGTGCATTACTGCATTTCGATGAATAACACGGTTGTCGCTTCGCCTCGGATAATGATTCCGTTGATGGAGTTGTATCAGGAGTCGGATGGCAGCATCACGATTCCGAATGCGTTGCGGCCTTACATGCAGGGTAGGGAAAAAATTGCCGCTCGGTAATCGGTTTTGCTACCTGGGAAATTTCTGAAAAGACAATTTTTTTAAGGATATAGCAAATGATTGTTGTAATGTCGTCGAATCGCACGGATGAACAGTTGAAACATGTGGTGCAACTGGTCGAGGAGATGGGGCTGACCAGCCACGTGATTTACGGCACGAACCGCACGGTAGTGGCGGCGGTGGGTGATAAGCGGATGGTGGATAAGGGTGCCCTGGAAAATCTGCCGGGTGTGGAAAAGATTGTACCGATTTTGAGTCCTTACAAAGTTGCCAGCCGGGAGGTAAAGCAGGAAAAAACTGTGGTGGAATTGCAGCCCGGCGGTGCCCAGATCGGCGGGACCAGTTTGGGGGTGATTGCCGGGCCGTGCAGCGTTGAGGATCGAAATCAACTGCTGGAAGTGGCTCACGCGGTCAAGGAGGCCGGCGGAGTAGGCCTGCGCGGCGGCGCGTTCAAGCCGCGGACCAGCCCTTACAGTTTTCAGGGATTAGCGGAAAAGGGGCTGGAATATCTGGCCGAGGCTCGCGAACAGACCGGCTTGGCGGTGGTTACCGAGGTGCTGACGGTAACTCATGTGGAACTGGTTGCCCGGTATGCCGATGTATTGCAGGTGGGCGCTCGAAACATGCAGAATTTTATGCTGCTTAACAAGGTGGGTGCCCAAGGGAAACCCGTTCTGCTCAAGCGGGGCATGTGCGCGACGCTGGAGGAATTTCTTCTGGCGGCCGAATACATTATCAACGCCGGCAGTTCGAAAGTGATTTTGTGCGAACGGGGCGTCAGGACCTTTGAACAGTATTGTCGTAATACCCTGGCATTGTCGATGGTGCCGGCGGTCAAACGGGTAAGTCACCTGCCGATAATGGTTGATCCGACACACGGCACGGGGCACGCTTACATGGTGGAGTCGATGAGCCTGGCCGCGATCGCTGGTGGTGCGGATGGTTTGCTGGTCGAGGTGCACCCGGACCCGGAACATGCTCTAACGGATGCCGCTCAGCAAATCGATATTCCACACTTTCAGCAATTGATGATCAAGGCCCGCCGGGTAGCTGAGGCGGTTGATCGCAAGATTTAATAGTGGTTTCTATGGGAGAATTTTTGTCAGGCAAAGGGGAGGATAACTGTCATAGCCGGACTCGGTTGATAGCGGTTACGGTGGCGGTGATAGCGGGGATTCTTACCGTTCGGATTGAGTTGATCGGAGTGAAATGGCTGGGGGTGTTTTTGGCGGGGTGTGTGTTGGTTTCGGGCGGGCTTCTGTTTTGGTTGCGATTTTCGAAGGCAAAATTCGACACAAATTTCAGCACAGTTTTGGGGCGTGGGCAAAAGCTCAGGATTCTCCACGGGCTGGGATTTTTTTCTTTATACCTGGGTTTTGCCTGTTTGGGTGGGTTGCGTTATCTCGTGGTGAACAATTATTATCCCCAGGATCACATCGTGCATTGCTGTGGTCCGGAAAGACGGCTAGCCACGTTGCGGGGGGTGATTGTTACAAAACCATATTTAGCAAAAAGTCGTGACGATTTTGGCATTGCGGATTTTTTGCGCGCGCCGCGGACCATTTTTTCGATTCGCTGCGAACAAGTCAAAGCACCCGGCCGATGGCGTCCGATCAGTGGATTGGTTCGAGTGGTGGTTGGTCAGCCTTGTATTAATTTGCAGCAGGGCCAACAGATTGAAGTGGATGGTTGGTTGAGCCTGCCGAAAGGACCGGGCAATCCCGGCCAGCCGGATCGACGCGACAGCTACCGGGCGGCTCGAACGTTGGTTTTGTGCCGGGTCAATTATGCCGAGGCGATCCAGGTAATCGGTCCGGCAAAATCACGGCAAGGGTGGTTCGGTCGGTTTCGTTATCGGCTGGCGGATATGGCTCATTCGACATTGATTGAGCCGGAAGATTTTTATCAGCCGGATCAGGACGATTCCCAGATCATTGGCGCCCAAGCTAAAATGGCGTTTCTGGAGGCGCTGCTGCTGGGTCGGCGACAGCAATTGCACGGCGATCTAAGCGAAATATTCATGCGAACCGGCACCATGCATTATTTAAGCGTGTCGGGTTTTCATGTCGGTGTATTGGCGGGATTTGTCTGGTGGCTGGCCCGGCTGATTCGTTTGGGACGCACCGGGCAGGGATTGCTCGCCCTGACAGCGGTTGTCTGGTTTGTTCTGGTGGTGCCGGAGCGGCCGCCGATTTTGCGGGCGGGGCTGATATGCATATTGTTCTGTGTCGGTTACATTCTGAGACGCAAAGTCGATGCTGTGAATCTTCTGGCGCTGGCGGCGCTGGTGTTGTTGTTGTGGCGGCCGTTGGATTTGTTTTCAGCCGGATTTCAGTTGTCTTTTGTGGTGGTGCTGGGAATATTGATTTTTGTGCGGGATTTCTATCACCGGATTTACCACCGGCAAGGCGAGATAATAATTGATGAATCGGCGAGTAGTTTTTGGTGGGCGGCATTGAGTCGGGCAGGTCGATTTGTTGTTTCGCTGATACTGGTTGCGGTAGTGGCTTGGCTGGTGGGAATGCCGCTGGCGGCGTATCATTTCAACCGAATAACACCGTGGGCTCCCTTGGCGGCGGTGGTGATTTTTCCGTTGATCTGCCTGACGATGTTTGTGGGGTTTGCGAAATTATTGATCGCCGCGATACTGCCCACGGCTGCAGGATTACTGAACGGGCCGATGGAATTGCTAAGCGGTGGGACAATTACAGCCGCCCGATTGCTGGGCGAATTACCATTTTGTTGTATCAATACCGCTTCACCACCGGTTTGGCTGATTCTGATTTATTACGGCCTGCTGATTCTGGTTGGCTGGTCGCTTTGGAAAAGGAGATCGATAGCAGACGGCAGATTAGCCGGCACCGGCGGATTTGTTTCCAGGAGTGGTATGCCTGAGCGGGGCAAATCTTTTCAGCGGGGCAGGGGGGTAAACAAATTGATTTTGAGTGCTTTGGCAGCGTGGCTGATTTGGTTTGCCTGGCTGGTACCATTTGATAAACAAGCCGGAACCACCCGGATTGACGTTCTCGATGTCGGGCACGGCTGTTCTGCAATAATTCGGCTGAGCGACGGTAGGGTATTCTGTTATGACGCAGGCAGCATGACGTCATCCAGCGTGGGTACTTATACCATTGTACCGTTTCTACGCAGTATTGGAGTGCAAAAGCTTGATGGGTTAATTATTTCGCATCCGAACCTGGATCACTACAGCGGAACACTGGAGTTGTGTCGATGTTTTGATGTTGAGCGAGTCATCATCAGCGATTATTTCGAAAAGCTCGGGGATAACACCAGCAAAAAACTTCTTACGAAATTATCCGAACTGGGTATCGCAGTTGAGTATTTAAGCCAAGGGAGTTCTCTCAAGGATTCCGGAACGACCAAAGAAAATTCCTGTTCGGTTGAAGTCCTGTGGCCGCCGGGAGGCTTGGATATCAGCACCCTTAGCAGCAATGATAGTTCGCTGGTGGTGCGATTCGGGGACGAATTAGGCTCGGTTCTGCTGTGTGGCGACATCACCGAGCAACCACAGCGAATGTTGATGAAAATGGAAGACGAAAACGATCTGAAAGCCGACGTTCTGTTGATGCCGCATCATGGAGCAGTTACGGATACGCTACCGGAATTCGTGGCTCGGGTCGATCCGCAGCTTTGCATTAACAGTTGTGGGCGCGGCCGAAAATACCTCAGCGAACGATTGAAAACAGCAATTCCGACTAGAGCAGTTTTGCACACATTTCAAAGCGGGGCGGTGCAGGTTCAATTGCTGCCGGAGGGGTTGGCGGTCGAAAAATTCATCGAATAAAATGAGTATCTGTTGCGGGTTTGAGTTGCAAAGAGGCTGATTTATAAATTAGCAAAGTTCTTCAGAATCTGCAGGCCGATGCGTTGGGATTTTTCGGGGTGGAACTGGGTGGCAAAAAGATTGTCGTGGGCGATGC
>DAOWAK010000076.1 GCA_030634605.1 Sedimentisphaerales bacterium | reverse complement strand
TTAAGCTTCGCGTAAGCATGCCACCCAGGTACCATCGCTTCACTCACCACCGCAACGGCTTCTGCCAGGTTTCTTTCAGATCAGCAATTTCCGCGTCAATCACAGCCTGGTTGCCCCGATTTCGAATAACCAGCCGAGTCCCATCCGTCACCTTACCGATTTCGGCAAAACGCACGTTCCCCAAAATTTTCGCCAGCTTACCAATATCATCCGGATGCACCTCCAGCACCAGCCGGGAGGGGCTTTCGCTGAATAAAATCTGATAATTTTTCCCTACGTCCCGTGCAACCGGAACGCCGCCCAGATCGATATCCATCCCCAGCCCGCCGGCAAAAGCCATTTCCGCCACCGCCACCGCCAAGCCACCTTCGCTGCAATCATGGCAGGACCGCACCAGCCCGTCCGAAATCGCCTCGGCCACCGCCTGGATAATTTTCGGACCGGCTTGCAGATCCACCCGCGGCACGTTGGCCCCCAGTTGGCTGTGCAATTTGTAAAAATGCGAACCGCCCAGTTCGTCCCGGGTTTCGCCCACGACAACGATAACATTGCCGACTTCTTTAGCATCCCTCGTCACGCACTTTTCCGCTTCAGGCACAATTCCCATGGCACTTATGAGAAGCGTGCCGGGAATGTTGATGGTCTCGCCGGAATCGGTTTGAAACTCATTATTGAGAGAATCCTTGCCGGAGATAAAGGGCGTTCCGTAAGCCATGGCAGCGTCGTAACAACCCTGTGCCGCCCGAACCAGACTGCCCAGACGGTCGGGCTTGTTGCAGTTACCCCAGCAAAAATTGTCCAGTATCGCGATTCGGCTGGGATCAGCTCCCACCGCCACCACGTTACGCACCGCCTCGTCGATAGCCGCCAGCGCCATCCAGTAAGGATCGATATCGCTGTACTGCGGACAGATTCCGCATCCGATAGCCACCGCCCGCTGACTTTCCAGCCGCGGCCGAATCACCGACGCGTCCCCGGGACCATCGTTAACCACCCCAACCAACGGCTTGACCACCGAGCCGCCCTGAACCTCATGATCATACTGACGAACCACCCATTCCTTACTAGCCACGTTGTAGCTGGACAGGATCGCCTTCAAATCGCCGGTGTAATCGGCCTGCTCTGCTATTTCCGGCTCACTCAGTTGCTGTTTTTGCCAGTGCGCCTGACGGATATATTTCGGCAACCCGCCGTGCAGGAAATCCATATCAAGTTCGCCAACCGTCTGGCCCTGGTATCGCAGCAGAAGCTTCTTGTCGTCTGTGAATTTGCCGATTATCGTCGCTTCCACATCCTCGCTGTTGAAGATTTCCTGAATCCGCGCCAGGTTTTCCTGCGGAACCGCAATCACCATCCGCTCCTGAGCCTCACTGATCCATATTTCAGTGTAACTGAGCCCCTGGTATTTCAACGGCACCTTGTCCAGATCAACCACCGCCCCCAGCTTTTCGCCCATCTCGCCCACCGCACTGCTCAGCCCGCCGGCTCCGCAATCGGTAATAGCAATGTACAAACCCTCGTCGCGGGTAACGAGCAGGGTGTCGAGAGTTTTTTTCTCGGTTATGGCATTGCCGATCTGGACCGCGTGCGAAAACAGCGTCTCATGCTCATGGGTCATTTCGCCGCTGCTGAAAGTCGCACCGTGAATTCCATCCCTGCCCGTCCTGCCGCCGACAACCATAATCAGATCACCGCTGCGCGCCGAGCCAAAACATTTGTCCGCCGGGACCAGACCGACGTTACCGCAATAAACCAGCGGGTTGCCCAGATAACGCTCGTCAAAAAGCACCGCCCCGTTGATCGTCGGAATACCCATGCGGTTGCCGTAATCGCGAACTCCGCCAACCACACCTTTCATCACCCGACGGGGATGCAGCACACCGACCGGTAGCTCTTCCAGCTTCATGTCCGGCGGCGCAAAGCAAAAAACATTCGTATTAGCAACCGGCTTGGCCCCCAGACCGGTGCCCATCGGATCGCGAATGACCCCGCCGATCCCCGTTGCCGCCCCACCGTAAGGCTCAATGGCCGACGGATGATTGTGAGTCTCAACCTTAAAGCAAATGCCGTAATCTTCGTCGAACTCGATCACGCCGGCGTTATCTTCGAACACCGAAATGCACCAGTCCTTGTTCAGATCGCTGGTAGCCCGGGCAATGGTTGACTTGAGCAGATTGTCAATCACTTCGGTGCGGGTGTTCCCGTCGGCATCGGCACAAACCAATTCAATAGTACAGCGAAATGTCTTGTGGACGCAGTGCTCACTCCAGGTCTGGGCCAACATCTCCAGCTCGATATCGGTCGGTTCGCGGTCCAACTTACGATAATAATCCTGGATGGCCCGCATCTCCGCCGCGTTCAAAAACAAATCCATCTTGCCGCTGATCTCTTCCAGTTCCTGCTCGCCCAGCTCTCTAATCGGAATCTGACCGATCTTAAGCTGATAAGGCTCAACATGGGCCAACGGCATTTCGGCATCGGCACCAAAAATAACTTCCTCGATGCAGTCGTTAGCCAGCACCCGCTGAGCGATCAGCTGTTTTTGTTTTTCATTGAGCCCACCCAGCAAAACGTATTTTCGCGCCGTCCGCACCGACTCCAGCTCCAGCCCCATATCGACCACCGCCATCATCGTCGATGCCGCCACCGGATCGGTCACTCCGGGCTTGAGATGGACTTCCATAATAGTCGCCTGCGCCAGCCCCGCCGGAGCACCGCTCTGCCCGACGCAGTAACCTTCACTGACCGGATCGACCAGCACTTCACAGGCAATCCTTTGCACAGCCTCACTGCCCACATCCCCTTCCAGCAGAAACACCCGCAACTCCTGAACCGCTTCTACGGTTTCGATCCCCAGTTGCGCAATGTTCGCCAGAACTTCCTGGCCGCGCACGTCCTCATAATCACTTTTGGTATATATTTCAACTCGATGAATCATTATTCCGGCAATTCCTTACGCAGCATTTTCTTTTCGATGAGTTCATTACGTTTCTGCTGAGCCTTGGTCAACATTTGTACAATTCGCTTATCATCTTTTTCCTTGAGAGTTTTCTGAACCTTTTCCAGTTCCCGAATCAACCGCCCTACCGCCGCGGCTCCGTTGGACGCATTGGCCATCAGAATATCCCGCCACACCCCAGCCGGCCCCGATGCTATCCGGGTGGTATCCAAAAAACCTTTACCGCACAGCATCATCTGATCCAGTTCGCTGCAATTAATCAATGCCGCCGCCAGCACATGCGGCAAATGACTAATCCGGGCCAACACCTTATCATGTTCACTCGGACTCATCTGACAAACCCGCATCCCCAGCGCCTGCCAAAAGTCACTCAGCAATTTCACCGTCGATTTTTTAGTGTTCTCGGTGGGCGTCAAAATACAATGCGCCCCGTCAAACAAATCCGCCCGCGAAAATTCCACACCCCGCTGCTCCGAACCGGCCATCGGATGCGAACCCAAAAATTCAGCTTTACCCTTCAACTTCTTCTGCCCCCAACGAACCGGCAAAACCTTGGTGCTGCCCACATCAGTTACGATCGCGCCGCAACGCAGATGATCCGCCATCTGCCCCATCAAATCACTGAACGTTCCGATGGGACTGGCAAGAATCACCAGATCGGCACCCTCAACCGCCTCTGCTACCGCCTCGCAAACCAGATCAACCACCCCAGCTTCCAGAGCTTTGCTCCGCGTAACCTGGCGATGGCTGAATCCCACACGCTTGATGTGGGGAAAGACCCGGTCAATCGCCAAGCCCACAGAACCGCCCAGCAATCCAAGCCCGATTATCGTTACTGACTCTAATTCGTTTATCTTCATAATCTTACATCGATCAAACCAATGGCAAACACAGATGTTCAGACTATCGGTCCTTAGTTCAAAAGTCAATTTTTTTCTTGATAAACACCCCGATTTTGACTATCATTGGTTTCGTGAGCTTAGCGAAAGGATCGCTGATATAGCTCACTGTTTTTATATACGCCCCGGGCAGACAACTTTGTAATGCACCGGGGCTGAATGAATAATGAAATAGTAATCATGGGCTCTTTCGTAACCGTCTGATTATTTGACGTTGCCAAAGCTGCTCCGAAAGTTTTATGGATAATAAAAAAAATCAAGGCGCCGAGAGTACGATTATAAAATCCAACGATAAGGATTGGCTGGATTTTGAAAAACCGCTCGCCGAACTCAGCAATCAGATCGTCGAACTGCAAGCCCTTCAAAAGGCCAAGGGGATTGACTATTCTCCTGAGATCCGTCAGCTCCGCAACAATCTCGTTAAGCTGACCACAAAAGTTTACGATCATCTCTCAGCCTGGGAAACCGTCCAGGTAGCCCGCCATCCCAAACGCCCCTTACTGCAGGATTACATCGACATCATTGTGCAGGATTTTCGCGAACTGCACGGCGACCGTTGTTTTGGCGATGACCGCGCTATTGTTACCGGCCTCGGTCGGATCGGCCGCGAAAAAGTGCTCATCGTGGGACACAACAAGGGACGCACCATCGAAGATAAAATCGCCTGTCACTTTGGCTGTGCTCATCCGGAAGGCTATCGCAAAGCGCTGCTGAAGATGAAACTGGCCGAAAAGTTCCAATTACCCATCATTTGCCTTATCGACACTCCCGGCGCATATCCCGGAATCGGAGCCGAGGAACGAGGCCAGGCTCAGGCGATTGCAACGAACCTGATGGAAATGTCCCTGCTCCGCACACCCATCATTTGCGTAGTAATCGGCGAAGGTGGTTCAGGTGGAGCCCTCGGCATCGGCGTCGGTGACCGAATGGCCATAATGCAAAACGCCTATTACTCCGTAATCAGCCCGGAAGGCTGCGCTGCCATTCTATGGAAATCCGGCGAACAGGCCGCTCAGGCCGCCGAAGCGCTCAAGCTCACCGCAAAACATTTGATGAAATTCAACGTAGCTGATCGGATTATCCCCGAACCGCTCGGCGGAGCACACCGCAGTCATCATGATGCCGCCCATAATCTCGAAATGTACCTGGCCAAGACCCTGCGTGACCTGCGACACTACAAAATAGATAACTTGCTGAAAAACCGGTATCGCAAACTCCGACGGATCGGGCAATTCTCAAACAACAGTTCGAAAAAAACAACCTCCGCTAAAACCCGAATCGTCAGCCTGGGCAGCAATTTGAGTGAATTCGCCCCACAAACCCCCGTCCGCAAAAAACCGGTAGCACATTAACCGATACGGGAAAAATGGCGTACACAAAATGGGGGGCCTTAGAACGTGTAAAGAAATCAGCTGCGTGAGTAACAAACTACAGCTAAGGCAAACAGTCGAGTTGCCCTTACAGAAAAACAGTCAACCCGGAAAACTCCCGGACTGACTGTTTTTATATCAGAGCGAGGCAGTAAAGATGACACGCACAGCATCGCCAACCTGCTTCGCGTAAGCATATCGACCCTGCCTGTTCAAAAGCAAGGCGGTGTGCTTAATTTCCGATCAGTTCAACCTGAACTTTGCCAAGAACTTATCAACCGCGATCGCCGCCGGTTCTTTCTTTGGCCTGGTTGACTTTGAGAGAACGACCGTCAAGTTCCTGGCCGTTCATGGCTTCGATGGCTTTTTGAGCTTCGGCGTCATCGGGCATAATCACAAAACCAAACCCGCGTGAACGACCGGTCATGCGATCCTGGATAACCGAGGAGCTTTCCACCTGACCAAATTCTACAAAAGCCTCACGCAGACTGTCATCCGTGGTGCCATACGATAAATTGCCAACATAAATATTCATCTAAAACATCTCCCGAAAAAAAGAAAAAAAGAATTAAAAGTCGGAAAGGACCCCATCGAAAAATTCACCCGAAAAACGGATCGGATTAGCGACAAGATTCGTGCCGAACAACAAACAAAATTGAAAGAGTCGCTAAAAATACCAGGGACAAAAAGGCGAAAGGCTCAAAACTGTCAGTCCCCTGCGGACTCTAAAAAACCTCGACCCCCAAATAACTTCCATAACGCCATAAAAACAGTAACATCATGGTTATTTCTACCACATCAACCAGTGAAAGTCCACAGATTTAATAATATTTTCACGTCGATTTCAGGTTGGCAAAACTGGAAACATAATACGAAAACCGCCGTAAAGTCTTTATAAAAAACCAGTTAACTTTCTCATAAAATTTTTTGCGTTTTTCTGCGGCAATCTGAGAGACGTAAAATTTTATGGTTCTGTTCAGAAAAAGTTGGTTAAAAGAGAAGAATATTAGAGTTAACTTTCGCAGTTTTACGTTTCGTTAATTTCACTCCAGCAGGGTCTTTAGGACGGTTTTTAATAAAATGTGCTTTCGTAAAGTTCATCGAACCTGCTTGAAATTGTCGTCCGCTTGGCCAAAAAGGCCCTGCCGAACCGAAACCCAACCGAGCCACTCAAGAAAAAGTGCG
>DAOWAK010000236.1 GCA_030634605.1 Sedimentisphaerales bacterium | reverse complement strand
CTGCGCAGCCCGTCCCGGCATCCAGCGCCATCAGGTACAAATCCTTCCGGAAGGCAGCTCTCCCCAAACGCCGCAGAAAATAAGTTGAACCGGCAGGAGTTTTGTTACGATTTTCCACGAAGTATACCCAATGGGTATCATAATGCCGGGCAGGGCCGACTATAACCTCTGGTTATTTCAGCAATAACAAAACCCCCGGTATGGTGTTTTCATTCAGGACGGGTATAAATCCGCTCGCCGCGGTCCTCGCCGGCGACATCAATTTGCCCGAATTCGCCGCCAGCCAACATTTTGCAATTTTTTGCCATTACCCCTATTGTAAACTGTCGATATTTAGGCTAAAATCAACCCCTTGATTAATCGGTCTGGTTAGATTTGGCTGATTATTACTCAAAACCACGATTATGGTTTCGGGTCGGTGCCCGAGTGGCTAAAGGGAATGGGCTGTAAACCCATTGGCGTGAGCCTACGTTGGTTCGAATCCAACCCGGCCCAGTTCTTTTGATCTGGCTTTACTCAGGTGCTCTGTCTTGGCACCCCTTGATAAAACCGAAAAATGACAACTTTCCGCCATTATCCAGCATTATATTTGGTCGGTATAAATAAGTCCTTAAAAAACAAAGACTTGCGGCCTTTTGCTTGCATAGCACCTCATGCGGGCATTTTGGTAGCGATCAGTAGCAACAAATTGCTTTTTAAGGATGCCTCTAATGCATGGCCTTAATGAGGTTTTTCCATGGTTGACCTTTTGAATAAACCTGTTCAGGCAAATCCTTTCTCCAGGCCTGAGCCCGACCCGTTTTTTCTGGTCATTTTTGGTGCTTCCGGCGACCTGACCCGCCGAAAGCTTATCCCCGCAGTTTACAATCTATATCGACAGGGACTGCTGCCGGCGGATTTTTTCGTTATTGCGTTTGCCCGCCGGGACAATTCCGATGAAAACTTTCGCCACCAAATGTTCCGGTCAATTCAGCAGTTTACCCCAGCCGCCTCAGATGGCCGAAAATCCTGGGATCAATTTGCCCGGCACCTGATCTATCATCAGGCCAATTTCGATGATCCTGACGGCTTTGAGGCCCTCAGGGAGAAAATTCACTACCTTGCCGGTCAGAACACCACCACTGAAAACTGCCTTTTTTACCTGGCCACTCAGCCACGCTATTTTTCGGTCATTGTACAGTCCCTGGCTGATGCCGATTTGTCTCGCCCAGCCCAGCCTGGTGATTGCTGGCGGCGGCTCGTGGTGGAAAAACCTTTTGGCTCCGATTTGCAAAGCTCCCTGGAGCTTACCCGGCAAATCCAGGAGGTGTTTTCCGAAAAGCAAATTTTTCGGATCGATCACTATCTGGGTAAGGAGTCGGTTCAAAATCTGTTGGTTTTTCGTTTCGCCAACAGCATTTTCGAGCCGCTCTGGAACAAAAATTACATAGATCACGTTCAAATTTCTGTCACTGAATCCATCGGTGTAGAAAATCGCGGTGCTTTTTACGAACAGGCCGGTGCCTTTCGGGATATTCTTCAGAACCATATTATGCATCTGCTCTCGCTGATCGCTATGGAACCGCCCGTTCGTCTCGATGCGGACGCTATTCGCGATGAAAAAGTAAAAATTCTCCGGGCTCTTCGTCCCATTGCCCCTGGGTGTGTCGGTGATGAGGTTGTCCGTGCTCAGTATTCCGCCGGCACCTCAGGCGACCAGCTTGTGCCCGGCTATCTCGAAGAACCGGGCGTTGCCGCCGATTCCGTCACCGAAACCTTCTTCGCCCTCAAAGCTTTCATCGATAACTGGCGCTGGGCCGGCGTACCTTTTTACATCCGCTCCGGCAAACGCATGCCCGTCCGCATCACCGAAATCGGCATTCATTTCAGGCCTGTTCCCAACGTCCTGTTTAACATCGGCAAAACCGCACCCATGTTGCCCAACATGCTAACCATCCGCATCCAGCCCAACGAGGGCATTTCTCTGCAGTTTCAGGCCAAAACACCGGGCTATGAAATGAGCATCCAGCCTCTCAAAATGGACTTCGGCTATTCCGACTCTCTTGAGAATGCCCCGCCCGACGCCTATCAACGCCTGCTGCTCGATGCCCTGCTTGGCGATTCCACTTTGTTTGCCCGCAGCGACGAAGTGGAAGCAGCCTGGAGTTTCGTCGATCCGATAATCGCCGGTTGCAGCGATATTGCTCTCCAGGAACTACCTCAATATTCCGCCGGCACCTGGGGCCCAAAACTGGCCGATGAACTGATTATTGCCGATAATCGAATTTGGACGCTTACCCGGCGAACAAAATTCCGTTAAGAACGAA
Source organism: Sedimentisphaerales bacterium (assembly GCA_030634605.1). Taxonomy (GTDB): domain Bacteria; phylum Planctomycetota; class Phycisphaerae; order Sedimentisphaerales; family SM23-30; genus JAFGSR01. The sequence continues at coordinate 1,079 of DAOWAK010000236.1, read as the reverse complement.
AAAAGTTACTGAAAGATAGTGATTGCCGGCCAACAAATTGCCAAAATACGATCATTTTTTAATAATGATGTTTCGAGGAAAATTTTTAACTGATTTTTTGATAAAGGTAGTAGCATGAAAATCGGTATCATTTCCGACACCCACGACCATCACGACCACGTCCTGTCAGCCATTAATGTTTTCAACGAATTTGATTTGGATTATGTTTTGCATGCCGGCGATTTTGTTTCGCCGTTTACCGTTCGGACTTTTGCCCGGTTGAAATCCGCCAAACTTGTCGCGGTTTTCGGCAATAACGAGGGTAAACGGCAGATGATTAGAGAAATTGTCGCTGATTTCGGCGGAGAAATTTTCGATGTCGATTATCGCGGCACCCTGAACGGCAAAAAAATCTACATGGTCCATACACCTCATTACATCCGCGAAATCGTCGATTCCAATCAGTACGATCTGGTGATTTACGGCCACACTCACCGCCAGGACATCTACCGCCGGGAAAACACCCTCGTGATCAATCCCGGCGAATGTGCCGATTGGGTCACCGGTTCGTCCCACGTCGTTATCCTCGATCTAAGCAACATGAATTACGAATCAATCTCGCTGAACTGACGGGAAACATCTGAACAGTTGGAAAACCCGCTCCGTCCTGCTTTAGTTTTCAATAAAACTCCCCGACCAGTTTTTTTCTCGATAATCCGCTTTTTAGCCGATAGGATAAGCAAGTTGGAAACCGAAAATTACGGAGAAATAACATGGAAAAGCGTTTGGCAAATAAGTTATGGGCCGGATCACTTGTTTTAGCGTTGTTCTGCTGCGCCGGATGCAACGAGCAGCCTAACAGCCGGAAAACAACTGAGCCTGCAGAAATCATTAAGGAGACCGAAGCTATGGAAAATCAATCACCCGAGTCAATCCCCTCTGCCCATCCCCGCGTCAAGCTCACGACCAGCCTGGGCGAAATCGTTATCGAGCTTGATCCCCAAAAGGCTCCGGTCACCACAGAAAATTTCCTCCGTTACGTTAACGAAAAATTCTACGATGGCGTAATTTTTCATCGTGTCATGCCATCATTTATGATT
>DAOWAK010000071.1 GCA_030634605.1 Sedimentisphaerales bacterium | reverse complement strand
TTTTGATGATTTCAGCCACATTTTGAGAGGTGGAAAAATAAGAAATGAAACCTCAAAGATTGCGGAAAAAGGAGGTGCTGAACGACGGCGGATATTGAGTGAACGACTGGCCGCGAATAATATTTTCACGCAAGACGCAGAGCCGCAAAGTTTTGGTGGGACTCGCCCCACCGATCACTTATATTTATAAAACAAATCAGAGTTTTCACGGATCGATTTTGATACTGGAAAATTTATTGATTCAGAAGAATTAGTCGGTAAAATATGATAATGAAATTCGCATGGGATTCACGCAAGGTCAACAACAACCTGAAGAAGCATGGCGTGTCATTTCAAGAGGCTGCGTCGGTTCTGGGTAATGCCCTTTCGATTACATATTATGACCCTGACCATTCGATGAGAGAACATCGATTTATCACAGTGGGTATGTCACTATCTGGAAGAGTACTTATGGTTGCACATACTGACAGTGGAGACGAAATTCGGATAATTTAGTGCCAGAAAAGCGACACGCAAGGAACAAAAATATTATGAAGAAGGCAAATAATAAAAAAAAGACCGACGAATTACGACCGGAATATGATCTTGCCAAAATCAAAGGAGGCGTGCGGGGCAAATATGCCCGGCGGTTCAAAAAGGGAACGAACCTGATCCTGCTCTCCCCGGATGTTGCAGAGTATTTTCCCGATGAACAATCGGTAAATGATGCGCTAAGGTCTCTGGTTAGTATCGCCAAGACCAAGTTCCGCCGCGCAAACTAATCAACAAATAAGGCAAAAGTAATCTATGATTTAGACAGGAAAGGGGCTTTCTGATTTTCGTGTTTTTTGCATTTTTTTGTGGCCATGAAAAACCTCTGTGACCTCGGTGAACTCTGTGGCTTGTGGTTTATGAAAAATTGATGGGGCAAGCACCACCCTAAAATTTATCATGTAAATTCCGTTATCTTGTCAAAAAATACCCGTCGCAGGCATCAGCGGCAGAAGGTTACCGGTTTGGTGGTAAATGAGAAGGTGGCATTGCCGCGGAAGAGGCGGCGTTGGTTGCGGGCGGTTGAGCATCATTTGGCTAATGGGCGGGAAGCGTCATTAACGGTTGAGCAGCTTAAGGGGTGGAAATCTCTGCAGCAAATGATTGTGAGCCAATCCCAGGTGCCAGAATAACAAGTTCGTACGGGACAATTGCAGGATTGAGATTGCCGCGTCGGCTGCGCCTCCTCGCAATGACATGTTGAGGCGAGGGGAGATTATTTTGAGGAATCACTGGGGGTGTATTGCTGCTTGATCTGTTTGAATCTGCCGCAGGTTAATTTGCCTTCGGGGCAGTGACCCAGGCGGATGCATTTGGGGCCGGAGCCGTCAAAAACAGCAGGACAGTTTTCTTTTACCAGTTGGAGCATCTGGCTGGCGACGCCGCGGATTTCCCACTGGGCGCGCTGGCAAAGACGTTCTTCGAAAAAGTGCAGCAATTCGCGGCCGTTCATGGTTACGAAGATTTTGGTTTCGCAGGCGTTGGGCAACACATAGCGGGCGTCTTGGTTGCTCTGCTCGCCGGATCGGCCCAGAGCGTCGTTTAACCGCCCGTAGCGTTGGGCGATGATTTGCATGGTTTGGCGGTAATATTCGGCAGCGTCAACCGGACCGGAATCGTCCTGGACAGTTTTGCCTTCGATGCTGGGCGGAACGACGTAATCGAATTCGTCGTGGGCGACATAACGCTGGCTGCGCTGGGAGTAACTGGCCATGCGGTGGCGAACCAGTTGGTGGGTCATGGCCCGGGAAATCCCCTCGATCAGAAATGTAAAGCTCGCGTGTTCGATGGGGCTGAGATGGCCCATTTGCAGCAGCTTGCGAATGAAAGTTTTTGAGTCGTCGGTGTCTTGTTCCAGAATATTCCTGGTGTCATCGGCATAACAGAGTTTGGCGGCAGCGGCGATGGCAGCTTCGGATGAATCGGTCGCTCTTACCAGTTTTACCTGAGGTTTCACTTTACTCATGAAACTGCCTTTATTGGTAAAAATGCTGAATGGGACAAACTTCGATAGCTTTGCTGTTGAGAGACTGGATAGCCTGGCAGACCGCTTCTGCTCCGCGGATGGTGGTGACGTAAGGAATGCCCTTATCCAGAGCGGTGCGGCGGATGGAAAAGGAATCGACAATTGATTGCTTGCCGATGGTCGTGTTGATAATCAGGTCGATTTCCATGTTGATGATCCGGTCCACAACGTTAGGTCGGCCTTCGGTGATTTTCAGAACGAACTCCGACGGAATGTTGTTGCGGATCAGCTCGATGCAGGTGCCCTTGGTGGCCAGGATCTTAAAGCCCTGTTCATGAAGCTTTCGGGCGGAATCAACCGCTTTTTGTTTGTCGTCATCTTTGACGCTGAAGAAAACCGTCCCGGCGGTGGGCAGGGTATTGCCGGCTGCCATCTGGGATTTGGCAAAAGCCATGCCGAAATCATCGCTGATTCCCATTACCTCGCCGGTGCTGAGCATCTCCGGGCCGAGCAGAGTGTCGATGCCGGGGAATTTCAGGAAGGGAAAAACCGCTTCCTTGACGGTGTAATAATCCCGCTTGACCTCTTCGGTGAAGCCCAATTGGGCCAGGGTTTTGCCCGCCATAATCTTGGCAGCCAGCTTGGCCAGCGGATGGCCGATGGACTTACTGACAAAAGGAATGGTCCGCGATGCCCGGGGGTTGACCTCCAGAATGTAAATCTCGTCATCCTTTACCGCGAACTGGATATTGATCAGTCCCTTGACCTGCAGCTCCAGGGCGAGCATTTTGGCCTGGCGGGAAATTTCATCGATCAGCTTTTTCCCAATCGAAACCGGCGGCAGTGAGCAGGCGCTGTCACCGGAGTGCACGCCGGCCTGTTCGATGTGTTCCATGATGCCGCCGATTACGGCTGCTTGGCCGTCACAGATCGCGTCCACGTCCAGTTCGACAGCGTCGCCGAGGAATTTGTCGATCAGAATCGGATGGTCCGGCGAAGCGGCAATAGCGTTTTCGACGCAGGCTCTAAGCGAGCTTTCGTCGTAAACAATTTCCATCGCCCTGCCGCCCAGCACGAACGACGGCCGAATCAACAACGGATAACCCAGCCGATCCGCGATAACCAGAGTTTCTTCGTAGGAACGGGCGGTGTCGCTGGGAGGCTGTTTAAGTTCGAGCTTGTCAATCAGTTGCTTGAAACGCTCGCGGTCCTCCGCCCGGTCGATGCTGTCGGGTGAAGTGCCGATGATTTTGACGCCGGCTTTTTCCAGCGGAACCGCCAGCTTGAGCGGAGTCTGACCGCCGAACTGAACGATTACCCCGTCGGGTTGTTCCTTTTCGACAATGGACATCACGTCTTCAAAGGTAAGCGGCTCAAAGTAGAGTTTGTCCGAGGTATCATAATCGGTGCTGACCGTTTCCGGGTTGCAGTTGACCATGATGGATTCGATATCCAACTCCCTCAGAGCGAAAGAAGCGTGCACACAGCAGTAGTCGAACTCAATCCCCTGACCGATCCGGTTGGGACCGCCGCCCAGGATCATGATTTTCCTCTTGTCGGTCGGGTTGGCTTCGCATTCCTGTTCGTAAGTGGAATAAAGATAAGGCGTGACCGCGGCAAATTCAGCACCGCAGGTGTCAACCATTTTGTAAACACAGCTGCCCGCCAATTCGCGACGTTTGATCCGAAAATCCGTTTCCTCAAGATCGAAAAGCGTAGCCAGATATTTATCGGAAAAACCAAACTCTTTGGCCCGACGCATCAGTTCAGCGGAGATGTTTTCCAGAGAGCCGGCTTGTTTGAGTTCGGTTTCCAGATCGATCAGTTCCTTAACGTTGCTGAGGAACCAGGGATCGATTTTAGTCAGAGCGTTGATTTTGTCGATTCCGATACCCCGCCGCAGAGCTTCGGCGACGTACCAGAGCTTGTCCCAGCCGCTTCCCATCAATTTCGTCCGGAGCTGCGCTTCGCCCAGGTCAGCATTGATGTATTTATTGTCCAGCGAATACCGATCGATTTCCAGAGAACGCACCGCCTTGTGCAAAGCCTCTTTGAAGGTCCGCCCGATTGACATAGCTTCGCCAACCGATTTCATCTGCACGGTCAGTTCAGCTTTGGTGCCGGGGAATTTTTCAAAGGTGAATCGCGGAAACTTAACCACGCAGTAATCGATGGTGGGTTCGAAGCAGGCGGGAGTTTCTTTGGTGATGTCGTTCTGGATTTCATCGAGGGTGTAGCCCACCGCCAGCAGCGATGCTATCTTAGCAATGGGGAAACCCGTAGCTTTGGAAGCCAGCGCCGAACTGCGCGAGACCCGGGGATTCATTTCGATAACGACCAGTCGGCCATTGTCAGGATTGACAGCGAACTGGATGTTACACCCGCCGGTTTCGACACCGATAATCCGAATAATATCGATAGCGGCGTCGCGCATGATCTGGTATTCGCGATCGGTAAGCGTCTGGGCCGGGGCCACGGTAATGCTGTCGCCGGTGTTGATGCCCATGGGAGCAAGATTTTCGATCGGGCAGACGATGCAGACATTGTCATTCTTGTCCCGCATCACTTCCAGTTCGTATTCCTTCCAGCCCAGCGCCGATTCCTCAACCAGAATCTGACTGTTGGGACTCTGGGCGAGCCCCCACTGAACGCATTCCTTATATTCTTCCAGATTGTAGGCAATGTTCCCGCCGGAGCCGCCCATTGTATAGCTCGGACGAATGATCGCCGGAAAACCAACCATCTCAATCAACGCTTCGGCTTCCGCCCAGGTGTGCGCGAAGCCACTCAGGGGGACTTCCAGGCCGACCTTATCCATCGCCTCTTTGAACAGGTCGCGTTCCTCGGCTCTCCTGATGGTTTCCAGATTGGCTCCGAGCATACGCACGTTGAATTTATCGAGAACGCCGCTTTCGGCCAGGGCCACCGCGGTGTTCAAACCTGTCTGACCGCCCAGAGTGGGCAGCAGACTGTCGGGGCGCTCTTTCTCGATGATCCTGGCTACGATTTCAGGGGTAATCGGCTCGATGTAAGTTTTGTCCGCCAGTTCCGGATCGGTCATGATCGTGGCAGGATTGCTGTTGATCAGAACAATTTCAAAACCTTCGCTTCTGAGCACTTTGCAGGCCTGAGCACCGGAATAATCAAACTCACAAGCCTGGCCAATCACAATCGGGCCCGAACCGATGATTAGAATCTTTTTAATGTCCGTACGCCTGGGCATCGGTTAATGGTTCTCCATCATTTCGCAAAATCTTTTAAACATGTATTGCGCGTCGTGAGGCCCCGGAGCCGCTTCCGGGTGAAACTGAACACTGAACGCCGGGATGTGCTTGTGGTTGATACCCTCGCAGGTCTGGTCGTTCAAATTCAGATGAGTAATTTCCACATCGGCGTCCCCGCCTAATGAGTCCAGATCGACACAAAAACCATGGTTCTGCACGGTGATCATCACCCGGTCCGTAGCTAAATCTTTCACCGGATGGTTGCCGCCGTGATGTCCGAATTTCAGTTTGTAGGTCGCCCCCCCCATCGCCAAACAGAGCATCTGATGTCCCAGGCAAATGCCAAACAACGGCACCTTACCGATCAGACCTTTGGTGGTCTCGATGGCGTAACTCACCGCCGCCGGATCGCCGGGACCGTTGGAAAGCATCACCCCGTCAGGCTTAACCGCCAGAATTTCCACTGCTGTCGCCGTCGCGGGCATCACCGTAACCTTGCAACCCACCTCGGCAAGCTGGCGCAGAATGTTGAACTTGACCCCGCAGTCGTAAACCACCACATGATACTTACCTTTGTCGGACCACTGCTGCGGCTCGGAATAAATAACTTCCTTAACCAGGTCCAGCCCTTCCAGGTGTTGGCTGCCCGCCGCCATAGCAACCAGTTCCTTATCGCTGTAATTCTGCTCGGTAGTTATCACCGCATTCATCGCCCCGGCGTCGCGAATATGCCTGGTCAGGGCACGGGTGTCCACGCCTTCAATGGCCACAATGTTATTTTTTTTGAGATATTCGTGGAGTGTTAAGCTGCCCGTCCGCCAGTTGCTGACGATTTTGCTGGCCTCGCGAACCACAAAGCCGCTCAAAAACAGCTTTCTCGATTCATCATCTTCTTCGGTGACGCCGTAATTGCCAATTAGAGGATAAGTCATGCTCACAATCTGCCCGGCGTAGGACGGATCGGTCAGCACTTCCTGGTAGCCAGTCATAGATGTGTTAAAAACCACCTCACCAGTGGTCGTCCCGACCGCTCCCAAAGAGCGCCCGGTCAATATGAAGCCGTCCTCAAATGCTATTTTTGCCTGCATATTCCTAACGAAACCCTTTAGCTCGAGCCCACTTTCAATGCGAGGCTTAATTCAACCATCATACCCACTCTACCCATTTTACTCATCCACCCACCAAGTGCGGTTTCGCACTTTTTCTTGAGTGGCTCGGTTGGGTTTCGGTTCGGCAGGGCCTTTTTGGCCAAGCGGACGACAATTTCAAGCAGGTTCGATGAACTTTACGAAAGCACATTTTATTAAAAACCGTCCTAAAGACCCT
>DAOWAK010000098.1 GCA_030634605.1 Sedimentisphaerales bacterium | reverse complement strand
CTGGTTATTTTAAGAAGAAATTTAACCACGGATTACACGGATTACACGGATTTTAGATTTCAAATTCGTCTGCAGTGGACAAAAGTTCACGGAAAGCACCAGAGAAATTTTGCCACAGAGGGCACAGAGAGCTCAGAGGGCTCAGAGAATTAAGAAGATTAGACACGGATTTGCACTGGTTATTTTAATAAGAAATTTAACCACGGTTTTACGGATTTCACGGTTTTTTGGTCCGTTTGCGGCGGACGAGAGGCACAAAAGCATGAAGATGGCGGGCATGGCCCGCCCTACGTTGGTTAAGAGGAAATAAAATGGCAGCGAAGAAAAAAGTTAAGAAGAAAGCGAAAGCGACGCAGAAGAAGAAAAAGGCTATGATAGATAAGGAGATTGCTCCGATCGATCTGGAACGAATGGTGGAGTTGGATTTTGTGCGGACGACGGAAGCGGCGGCGCTGAACACTTTTCGTTATTTTGGTAAAGGTGATGCGGTGGGTGCGCATGCGGCGGCGGTGGACGCGATGCGGGGCACGCTGGATTTAACGAGCGTTAAGGGCGCGGTTTTTTGTGGTGACGGTTTGAAGCCACAGCCCAGCGGGATCGATGTGGGCGAGAAGCTGGGCAACTGCCGTGAAGGCGCGTTGGAAGTTGATATGGCGTTGCTGCCGATTGACGGGGTGGCGTTGGTGGATCGCGGGCTGGACGGGGCGATGTCGATTCTGGCGGCGGCTTGTCATGATGACCGGGGTCCGGTGTTTCTGGATGTGCCGTGCCGTTATATGGAGAAGATTGCATTTGGTCCGCAGGTTAAAGCCGGTCCGGCGCAGGTTCATCCGAACGCGTCGGTGCGGGACAACCTGGAGATTATCGCCAACAAGCTGAATAAGCGGGTGCAGGATTTGAAGGTGGCAGTGCTGGATCGTAAGCGTCACGAGAAGTTGATCGCGGACATTCGCAAGGCTGGCGCGTCGGTGTGTTTGATAAACGAAGGCGATGTGGCGGCGAGCATTGCACCGTCGCTGGCGTCGTCGAGTTTTGATGTATATATGGGGATCGGCGGTGCGGCGGAGACGGTTCTGGCGGCGGCGGCGGTGAAGTGTCTGGGCGGTGATATTCTGGCTCGGCCGGCGCCGGTGGATGAGCAGGAAACCAAACGGGTCATCAAGGCGCTGGGTGAGGACGCTCTGGAAAAACATTTTTGTGCCGAAGATATGGTGCGGGGCGACAGTGTGATTTTCTGTGCCACGGGTATCAGCAATACCGAAGTGGTTAAAGGGATTCATGTTGAGGGTCGGGTGGCTTCGACGTATTCGGTGGTGATGCGGGCGCGGTATGGGACGGTGCGCTATATTAAGGCGACGCATGATCTGAGCAAAAAGACGGTTCGGTTGCGGAGCGCGGGAGCGGAGCGGAAGCTGTAAACTGGTCTTTGAGGTCAGTTAGTGGCGAATATTTTTAAAGAAACCCTAAATCCTAAGCTCTAAATTCTAAACAAATTCAAATTTCCCAAAGTTCAAAACCTAAAACGGTTAAGGATGTTTTGTGCGAAATGCACGGTTGGGATTGCGGCAAGCCTGGATGCCCGATCAAGCCGGGCATGACAAGTCGCGGCGGTGGCTGGGATGGTATTGACCACCCCCAAGCAGAGCTTGGCGGTGCCACCCGTTGGGACAATTATTAAAACAATGGTTGGTGAGTGATGGCGACTTCCAAAGATGACAATCAGACAGCGACGGGTGGGCTGGAAACGGTAGAGCCGATCGGTAAGCGGGTGGTTATTCGCAAGGACGAGGACAAGAAGGAGACCAAGGGTGGGATTCGGCTGCCGGACAACATTGAGATACCGACGATAACGGGTCGGATAGTGGCGGTTTCGGCGGAGATCGAGGCGGACCCGATGCTGCCGTTGAAGAAATATGACCGGGTGCTGTTTAATCCGAAAAGTGCGATACCGGTGGATTTTGAGGGAGGCAACCGGTTGTTCGTGGTGGATCTGGAGCATGTGGTAGCGGTTTTTCGCAAGAGTAGTTGACGGCACTCACGAAGCTGAGGTGCTTTTAATAGAGTTTTGGCGGCGAAGATTACAAGAAATTATTGGACGTTAAGCAGGTCATTAGTAATTATATTTATTTGTGACGTTTGACCGTGCCGATATATCGTGGTAGAATGATGGTGTGTCGCTATATGGATTTGTGATTTGAGATGTTTTAGTTTGATGTTAATTTTTTGGTAACTGAAAGATCCAGTGGGTAGTTATGGATTATTTTAAAAGATTAAAACGTGAGTCTGGTTTTTTGAGCGGGATGGCATCTTGTATGGATTTAGGTTCGACACATTTTAGTCACCATTTGGATGTGAACTTGACAGGGCAGATAAAAAAGGACATGTTTGCGATTAAACAGGATTGGGATATGGTGGCGTCAGATTTGCGGCAGGCTATAGGGAAATGCCGAGAAAAGGAAAATGGCTAAAAAATCATCTCAATCTAATAGTGAAACTTCTGATTTTATAGAATCTAAACAGGATAATTCATTGGATCCCCCTTCAGGTGAAGATGAGATACAGAGTCGCATAGTTGCCGAACACGCATCTTATTTTTATGGCCCTTTGCCTCCGCCGGAGATATTAGGGCGTTATAATGAAGTTGTTGGAGGTGGTTGTGATTTCAGGCCCTGTTGGAGGAGGTGTAAGGTGAGTTCAAGAAAGACGGCCTTTGGTGGTGTGGCGTGGGTGATGGTTTTGGTGGTGATGGGGGTGTGGGCCGGGGGTGCGGCTGGGGATTTTGTCGAGGAGTTTGACAGCGATCCGGGGTGGTCGTCTGAAGGGGATTTGTATGTCTGGAGCGGGCCGACGTTTGAGACGTATCAGGGGCGGAGCATGATGCGGACGGAGGTGCCGCGTAACGGCGGGCGGGTGATTTTGCCGTTTACGCTGGAGGGTGATTTTGAGATTGAGATTGACTGTGTGGTTTTTGCGTCGGGTGATGATCCGGCGAAGTACAGTCACGTCAAGCATTACCCGGCGATATTTCAGACGGGGGCGACGGCTAACGTGGATCATCAGTTGCCTTTTGATATTTTTGACGACGATACGCACTACAAGATTGATCTGGGGGCGATTCAACTGGAGGCGGATTTGCAGGTGAGCTTTGTCAAGGTGGGCGATACGATTGAGACTTATTCCCGAGAGACGCTCTTGAGTACTTATGTGATCGAGGACCCGGCGGCGGATTTGTATTTTGAGTTTGTGGAGCTGGACACGACCAGTTCGGCGGCGGGTTATACGCTGTACGACCGGATCGCGATAGTGCCGGAACCGACGGCGGGGGTGATTTTGGCAGCGGGATTGATGTTGATGCGGCGACGGAAGTGCCGGGGTAAAAAGTAAGGGGCGGTTATGGGGGCGATTGATGGGGAGTTTGGCTTTGGCCGGTGTAAGGTTTTGTGGGGTGGGGGTTTAAGGGAATTTTCGGTTAAATTTCTATGTTTGTGATTGTCTGCTTGCAAGAGTGCGGGGATGTTGTTAAACTTTGTCAACGGCTGGTATCGGTCGGCTTTATATAATGGAAAATCGGGTTTTTTCTGGATGAACAGGAAGTGAACGGTTGGCAACGAAGGTGATATTAGAATCCGGGCAGATATCTGGCGCGCTGGAGGAGATGGCGGGGCAGATTTTGTCTTCGGCGGGCGAGGGCGGCTCGGTGGCGCTGGTGGGGATTCGTTCGCGTGGTGAGCTTCTGGCGGAACGATTGAAGGGGCTGCTATCGGATTTGGGGGCAGGTGAAGTGGATTGCGGGACGTTGGATATTACGTTGTACCGTGATGATCTGGATCAGATGGGTTATCAGCAGCCAACGGTTCGTTCGACGGAGATTGATTTTGATATTAACGATCGGGTGATAGTGCTGGTTGACGATGTGCTCAATACGGGTCGTTCGATTAGGGCGGCGCTGGATGCGTTGATCGATTTTGGTCGTCCGAAAGCGATTCGGCTGGCGGTGCTGGTTGATCGGGGAGCACGGGAGCTGCCGATTGCGGCGGACTATGTGGGGAAGGTGATCGAGGCGCCGGCGGATAAACGCGTGCAGGTTTATCTTTCGGAAGTGGACGACACGGAGAAAGTGATATTGGAATGACGTCTGTTATAGCCGCGTTTGCGGCTTTTTTTATGTACAAAATTTGTGTGTACTAATCTAGTGCGATCTAACCGCAACCAAAAAGATTGGCCACAGAGGACACAAAGTTTTTTAAGACTGGATGCCCGATCAAGCCGGGCATGACAAGTCGAACAGGTCAATTTGAGTTATATTAATAGGTTCTGGCGGGATAAGTTTTTGGGCTTAGTAATAAAAGAGACGGGAACAATGACGACGAAAGCGAAACAGGGACAAAAAATGAAGTTGGCGGAGACAAAAGATCGTTTTGTCTGGACGCGTAAGCATCTGCTGGGTCTGGAGGATCTTTCGAAGCAGGAGTTGGTGCACATTCTGGATACGGCGGAAGGGTTCAAGGATATTTCCGAGCGTGCGATCAAGAAGGCTCCGGCGTTGCGGGGTAAGGTGGTGGTGAATCTGTTTTTTGAGGACAGCACGCGGACGCGGAACAGTTTTCGTTTGGCGGCGAGTCGGTTGAGTGCCGATGTGCTGGAGTTCACGGCGAAGGGTTCGAGTGTGTCCAAGGGCGAGACGCTGCGGGATACGGCGAAGAACCTGGAGGCGATGGGGATTGATATTATTGTGATTCGGCACAGTGCGGGCGGGGCGCCTTATTTATTGAGTCAGTGCGTGGATTGTTGCGTGGTGAACGCCGGGGATGGTTTTCATGAGCATCCGACGCAGGGACTGTTGGATATTTTTACGATGCGGGAAGCGCGGGGCGATCTGACGGGGATGAAGGTGGCGATTGTGGGTGATATTGCTCATTCGCGGGTGGCCCGGAGTAATATCTGGGGGCTGCATACGCTGGGAGCGGAGGTTTTTCTGGTGGGGCCGCCGACGCTGATGCCATCGGGGGCGGATCAGCTGCCGGTTACGGTGTGTCATGATTTTGATGAGATAATCGGGGAGATGGACGCGTTAAATATGCTGCGGGTGCAGTTCGAGCGGATCGGATCGCCGACGTTTCCGTCGGTGCGGGAATATTCGCGGCTGTTCGCGTTGAATTCGGAGCGGATGAAGCGGGCGAAGCCGGATGTGCTGGTGATGCATCCGGGGCCGATCAACCGCGGGCTGGAGCTGGAAAGCGAAATTGCCGACGGGCCCAACAGTATGATATTGCGGCAGGTGACCAATGGATTGACGATTCGTATGGCGGTGCTGTTTCTGGTGAACCAGGCGGCGGCTGAAAAAAGAAAGCATGAAGGATGAAGCCTGAAGCTTGAAGAGATTTTGAATTTTGAGTTTTGGATTTTGGATTAAAGAAGATAATAGCTACAAAAAACACTCGTCGCGACAGGTTTGGTCGGGCATGACAAGTCAGATTGAGTAATTGAAAAGTAAATTGATTACAAAGAAAAGGGCAGGCGAAAGACAATGACAACGCTGCTGATTAAAAACGGCAGGATCATCGATCCGGCTAACGGAGTGGATAAGGTTGCGAATCTGCTGGTTCGGGACGGCAAGATTGCGGAGATCGGCAAGGTTTCGACCGGTGCTGATGAAGTGGTGGATGCCAAGGGCAACCTCGTCGTGCCGGGCTTGATAGATATGCATGTGCATTTGCGTGAGCCGGGCGACGAAGAGGAAGAGACGATTGCCAGTGGTGCGGCGGCGGCAGTGGCGGGCGGGT
>DAOWAK010000169.1 GCA_030634605.1 Sedimentisphaerales bacterium | reverse complement strand
CATCCGCTCTCCGCCGAAGCGGAAGATCAGGTCGGCCAGCTCATCTTCGTTCAGTCGCCCGAGCATGGTCGATGCGGTCTCGATCTGGGTGCTGTCCATGCGCATGTCCAACGGGCCGACGCGCATGAACGAGAACCCCCGCGACGCGGTGTCCAGCTGATGAGAAGAGACACCGAGATCTACCAGCAGGCCGTCCAGCTGTCCCACCCCCGCCTCGTCAAGCAGGTGTTCCAGCTGCGAAAACCGGCCGTGATGGATGGAGACCCGATCGCCGAAGCGGGCAAGCCGCAACCGCGCCGCCTCCACCGCACGGTCCAGCTCCACTTCCCGCCCCACCTTTCCCAAAAACTGCACCTTCCCGTTAAAGCTCGGCAGATGACCCGACACAAATATCAACTTGCCCGTCACCACCGCCGGTACATACGATCCCGCCGGTTTCGGCGCCGGTGGCAATGAAATCCCCAACTCACTCAGCCTGGCCTCTATGCTCATAAGATTGCTCCCTTATCTTCGCAGGATTCATCTAACTGCCCACTACCATCCTCCCCTTCAGCGCTCGGCTCCGCCGGCTTCTTACTCGGCAGCCGGTCAATATCCGCCGATACCGCATGCGCCACCGCCAACTCCGCCGGCTCTTCCGTCAGCGCAAATATATAGATCGCCTCAAACAAATCTTCCTGCTCGATCCGCACCAACTTCAACCGAATCAACTCCAGCAACGCCAGAAACAGCCCCACAATTTCCATTCGCGACTCTCGCCCCTCAAAAACCTTCACAAACGTCAACGGCTGCTCATGCTGGGCCCGGTCCAGAATGTCCGCTTCATATATATCAATCGGCGTATCATCCTGAATCACCTCATGACCACGCTCGCCCGCCAGTGTGGCGGTCATTAGGCGGTTGAAAGCTTCGAAGAGATCCCAGATGTGTACCGATTCCATGTCCAGTTCCTGTTCATCGCGGCTTTGCTTGCGCAGGCGATCGAGGTCCGCTAATGAGCGTCCGAAACGTTGGGCCTGATCCTGGGCGCGTTCCTGCAGTTCGCCGGCGGCGTCCTTGAATTGTTTGTATTCGAGCAACTGTCTCACCAGTTCCAGCCGCGGATCGCCGATATCCTCCCCCTCCTGGCCTTCCTGCTCCTCCCGCGGCAGCAGCATCGCGCTCTTAACCTCCATCAACGTCGCCGCCATCACCAGAAACTCCCCCGCCAGATCGATGTCAATCTCCTGGATCACATCCACATACGCCAGATACTGCTCCGTAATCTTGGCGATCGGAATATCGTTGATCTCCACCTCATTCCGCCGTATCAGATACAGCAGTAAATCCAGCGGGCCGTTATAAATATCCAACTTTACCCGGTAATCAACCATTAGTTACAATCCCTGTCACCGAACGCACTTTTTCCATTAATTCCTGGGCAATCGCCCGCGCTTTTTTGCCGCCCTCGCGCATCACATCCTCAACATAATCGCGGTCATTGGACAACTCTTCATAGCGTTTCCGAAACGGCTCCAGCAATTCATTATAAAGCTCCACCGTGCGTTTTTTCACCTCACCATAGCCCATCCCGCCCTGTTCGTAGCGTTGCCGCCACTGGGCAGCTTCCTCCGGCGACGCTGCCAGCTTCAGCAGTGCAAAAACAATGCACTTGTCCGGATCTTTCGCCTCTTCTATGGGCGTGGAATCGGTCTGAATCCGCATGATTTTCTTTTTTGTCCGATTGGCCGGTTCGAACAGTTCGAGCGTATTATCGTAGCTTTTGCTCATTTTCTGGCCGTCGAGGCCGGGCACTACCGCGGTCTCGTCCAGTATATGAGGCTTGGGCACCGTTAAAATCTCACCATAACGATTATTAAACTTCACCGCGATATCACGCGTAACTTCCAGATGCTGCTTCTGGTCCTGCCCCACCGGTACCAGATCGCTGTTGTATATCAGAATATCCGCCGCCTGCAGCACTGGATAACAAAACAACCCATGATTTGCCGCCAGCCCCTGCTGCACCTTATCCTTATAGCTCACACATCTTTCCAGCAGCCCCATCGGCGTTATGCAGGAAAATATCCAACTCAGCTCACACACCTCCGGCACATCGCTCTGCCGAAAGAAGATCGCCTTGGCTGGGTCCAGCCCCGCCGCCAGATAACCCGCCGCCAACTCCCGCGTATAATTCGCCAGCTCCTCCGGCTGGGCCACACTGGTCATCGCATGGTAATTAGCGATAAAATACAAACACTCGTTCCCCTCGTTCTGCAGCTGAACATATTGCCGCATCGCCCCAAAATAATTACCAACATGCAATTTGCCCGACGGCTGAATCCCTGATAACACGCGCATCTATATATCTTCCTGCCTTTCAATTCACAAAATCAAACTCTTTCAACCTGCTCAATCCGTTCCGCCCAGCCCCGCCCTGCCATAAACCTCTACCTTTAAAAGACTTACAACAATCCGCCCCCGACATAAAAACTACTGGTCACTGGAATCGACACGAACTAAACCGCAAAGTATCAGCTAACCGGATAATTGTCAAGAAGATGCAAATTTCCCACCCCACCTCACCATTAGCTGCCCGGAACCTGGCCATTGCCTGCGTTATTCCGAGTTGTAGTTATCCGGATTGCTTCATAGCATGAATTCCGTTACGATAGTCTTTACAGAGCGGTCGATATTGTCTCATAAGCAATCCTTCTAGCAGGCGTTGGTTTAACAAACTAGTACACTGTCCGTATCAAATTGTCGGGTGCCCTGCCCACGCTTGCGCGGCCATATTTAGGGCAATCATGCTTAAACTCGCTTTGGCTCGTGTAAGCATGCCACCCTGTACCAGACAATGTGTCGCGGACAGAGTACTAGTATAACAGTTCACCACTTTCTCGCCAAGGGTTGTACTCGGCAGTTGAATTTGCGTTTCTATTTGAAAGGTTAATTATGCAAATTAGATATTCTGTTTTAGTGTTGGTTGTTAACTTGTTCGGAGTAGCTTTTGGCAATGAAGTTTCAATACTGCCTGGGCCAAGTATGCAATCTTTTGAGGGCGGCAGTACGAAAATTAAAGGTGTCGTTTGCATTAACTATAGCGATGAGCAACTTCAGGTAGAAGCTGAGATGCTTGGGACATATATTGAGGAGGCGACAAAAATTGCACCGGAGATCAGAAAGTCATCTTCTCTGGATGCAAAAATTTACCTGAAACTGACCAGCGATACCAACCTGATTAAAGATGGATATAAACTTAATGTCATCCCCGACCGTGTCAGCATAGAAGCGCCAACCAGGCAGGGAGTGTTCTATGGCATTCAGACGCTGCGCTGTTTTTTACCCTTAAAAGCAGACCGCCCAAAAGAATGGACAATACCCTGCGGAACTATCCTTGATCAGCCTCGCTATGGGTGGCGAGGATTTATGCTGGACAGCGGCAGGCAGTATCACAGTATCACCTATATTAAAAAAACACTTGATTGGATGGCTATGCTTAAGCTCAATGTTTTTCACTGGCATTTGACCGAAAACGATGGCTGGCGGATCGAAATCCGAAAATATCCCAGGCTTGCGGCTGTGGGATCAAAAGTGCAGAACGGCAAAGAGCAGCAGGGATATTACACCCAGGAACAAATCAAAAAAATAGTTGCTTACGCCGCCAAAAGACATATTCAGATAATGCCTGAGATCGATATTCCCGGACATTCACTTGCAGCATTGATAGCTTACCCCCGGCTTACCTGCTTCGGTAAAGTGCCCACTGATATTCGTTGCGTCACTGCTTGTCTCTACTGTGGTGGCCGTGAAGACACATACGATTTTTTGGAAAATGTTCTGGAAGAAGTCTGTCAGTTGTTCCCATTTAAATATATCCATATCGGCGGAGACGAAGCTCCTAAAGGCAATTGGAAAAAATGCCCGCATTGTCAGGCAAAGATAAAAGAGTTGGGTTTGAAAAACGAACATGAGCTGCAGATTTACATGACCAATCGACTGGCCCGTTTTCTGAAATCAAAGCACCGAAAGGCTGTTTGCTGGGATGATGTGATCGCCGGTGACGGACCGGCTCTGGCGGACAATATCGTTATACACTGGTGGAATTATCGTGCCAGAAAAGATAAATGTTTGCGGGCTGCAGTCAACATTGGCAGAGAGGTGCTCCTGTCACCGAACTATTATACCTATGTAAATTTCCCTGTCAAACCGTGGAAGAGGTACCGGGATAACCGCACATTTGATCTGCAAATGGCGTATGACCAGAATCCGGTTGAGCTTGCGGATAAACTGCCTGACGAAAAGCAACAATATGTGCTGGGGATAAGCTCCTGCCTCT
>DAOWAK010000205.1 GCA_030634605.1 Sedimentisphaerales bacterium | reverse complement strand
GGGATAGCGGATTGCCAGCCGAGTTGTTGGCGGGCTTTATCGGCGGAGAAGAACACGTCGCGGCCCATCAGCCAGACGCTGTAGCGGGTGATAAAGGGTGGTTTTTTGGAACGAATTAATCGAGCGATCACTTCCAGTTCGAAAGCCAGCGAGGAGGCGACCCAGACGGGGACATGGCGTTTGGGCGGTTTGCAGCCGAAAGCCTGGGCGAATTTGGTGAGGTACTCTTTCTGGGTGATTGGGCCGTCGTTGCTGATGTTGTAGGCCTGACCCAGGGCGATGTCCCGGTCGGTGGCGAGCAGGCAGGCGTCGGCGATGTTGCCGGCGTAGATGGTGTTGAGGCGGTTATCGCCTTTGCCGAGGATTTTGATTTTGCCGGTGGAAATCATGCGGTGCACCCGGGCGATGCTGGTGCGGTCGCGTGGGCCGTAGATCCAGGAGGGGCGGATGACGGTCAGGGGGAAATCCTGCTGCTGGTGCATCTGCCAGAGCATTTTCTCGACAGCTACCTTGGCGATGGTGTAATAACTCCAACGATGCACGTTGACGCCCAGGGGAGCGGTTTCGTCGAGGACGAGGTTTTTGCCGTTGGGGTGTCCGTAAGCACTGATGCTGGAGATGTGCAGGAAGCGGCGGATTTTGGCATCCTGTGCGGCTTGGGCCAGGTTGGTGGTGGCGTCGATGGTGTGTTTCTGGAACTGGTCCCAGGGCCCCCAGTCGCCAACCTTGGCGGCGGCGTGATAGATGGTTTCCACGCCATCGCAGGCGGCCTGGCAGCTGGCGGGATCGCTCAGGTCACCAACGAATTTTTCCACGCCGAGGGTGTCCAGAAAGGATGTGTCCGAAGTGCTGCGTACGAGAGCACGGACTTTTTGCCCGGAGCTTACGAGTTTTTCCGCGATATAACTGCCTAATAATCCAGTGGCGCCGGTAACTAAATTCATTTTTTACAATCCTTATTAAAGGTGCCTAACAAGACCTCTCATTTTCATTCTGGATTCCCGCTTTCGCGGGAATGACAAGGTTTTGTTAGGATTTCAAAAAGTAAGCAAAGGCTAACTGTCAAAACTGCCAAAGATGGAGATTTTAGCAGTTCTGTTGGTTGAAAGGAACCAATTAATCATGATTTTGCTTCGGAGCGTACCTGGTCTTTGATTCTCTGGATGTGGCCGCGGCCGAGGGCTTTAACTTCGCAGCCCAGTTCGAAATAGCGTTTGATTTTGTCGTCGTCGAGGATGCCGAAACAGTCCACTACCGCCAGAGGAGCACCGGCCCACTGGACGATTTCGTCCGGTTCCAGGGTTAGATAAGGGGTGTGCGGCACAGCCAGGACCAGGGCATCGGTATCCGGCAAGGCGGCGGGCAGGTCGCTGGTGGGAATGACGTTGGTCATGTCATCCTGATTGCGGAAGAAACGGGCGAGAGAATGGCCGGGGGCGGGGTAGGTGTCCTGGTTTTCCAGTTCGTACCAGTGTTCTACGTAAGGATCGTGCACGTGGATTTCGGCGCCCATCTCCACCAGTTTTCGGGCGACGATTTCGGAGCCGCTGTAGCGAGTGTCGCCGACGTCCTGGCGATAACTGGCGCCGCAGATCAGTATGCGCGAGCCGGCGATGTATTGGCCCATGTTGCGCAGGGCGTCGCGGACCAGTTCGGCGACATGCAAGCCGCGAGTGTCGTTGATGTCAATGGCCAGGGGGCTGATTTTGAAGACGTCGTCGCCGTCTTCAAAACCGAGAATGTGTTTGTAGGCCCAATAGCCCAGGCCGCCATCCTTGGGCAGGCAGTAACCGCCGATGCCGGGGCCGGGGAAAATGATGTTGCTGTGGGTGGGGCGAACCTTGATGGCGTTGATGACCTTGGTGAGGTCCACGCCGTTGCGTTCGGCGAAGATGCTCCATTCGTTCAAAAAGGCCAGGGTGGTGGCGCGGTAAGAATTTTCGACAATTTTGGTGGTTTCCGATTCGATGGGGCGGTCCATCACCGTTAAGGGGAATTCTTCGGTGTTGAGCACTTCGTGCAGAAATTTTTCGACCCGCTGACGAGCCTGGTCGTTGCAGCCGGCGCAAACCCGCCAAAAATCACGGATGCTCGAGACGTATTCTTTGCCGGGCATGACACGTTCGAAGCTGTGGGCCAGAACCGGGTCGGCGTCCAGTCCGCGGACCTTGAAAGCTTTTTTCATGATAGGAAAAGCGACGAATTCCGTGGTGCCGGGGGCGACGGTGGTTTCGATGAGCACGAGGCAGTCGGTGGGGATTTTTTGGCCGATGGTACGCATGGTGGCTTCGAGAGCGGTCATTTCGGCTTCGCCGGTACGCATGTCGCCCAGATCGTGTTTGGTGTAATCGCATTGGACATCCACCACGACGCAGTCCGCCAGTTTCAGGCAGTCGCTGTTGTAGGTGGCGGTGGGAGTTTTTTTGTCCTTGACGCAGCGGGCGATCATGGGGTCCACTTCGGGGTCTTCGGCTTTTACGGGAGAGATGCCGTCGTTGAGCAGGGGGATTTTCCAGTAGCTGCGTGGGCTGGGTCGCTGGCAGCCGATGACGAATTTTGAGGGTTTGCCGGTTTGTTTATCGACGGTATCGGCGATGATCGCGGCCATTACGGCTCCGACGAAACCCACCCCCATCACCACGACAATCTCTTTGCCTTCGCTGCGGGCGGTGTCGGAAAGGGTTCTAATGCGATCTAATTCAGCGTTGTATTCATCTGGTTGTGGAATAGCGAATTTCTCACCGGCGGGGCTGACAGAATAATCAGTCATGCTTTGCTCCTTTTCAATAAATCCAAATTGTGATTCGATAAAAAAAAAGCGGTGTCGATAACGCTTTTTTTGACCTGAAAATCGAGACTGTAATGACAACTATTTCACTGCAATTGAGCAGTAACAGTGATTAGTCGAACTAAACCTTTATTATAGCATATTATAATAGCATATTATAATTGTTGCGGCAATAATGATTTTAGCTAAAATCCAGCGGTGGAGGGGCAGATTTCAGCAGGTTGACAAAGACGGTGGTGAGTGGCTAGAATATTATGAGCAGTTTTATAGTGCGATTTCGCTCATTTTGTTAAGTTTTTCGGCTGGTTCAGGCGATTATGTAAAAGGGAGTGGTAGTAACACCATTTGCAATAATGGATAAATTGGATAACGACTGATTGGCAGGGAAATATCATGGAAATTAAAAAGATTTTATATCCGACAGATTTTTCTGAGCATTCCCAGTGTGCGATCCCGATGGTAACAAAGCTTGCAGAGCAATTTGACGCGGAATTGCACTGTCTGCACGTGGTTGATAAGGCTTATCAGTACTGGCTGGGTGCGGGGGAGGCTTCGGTGCCGGTGGTGATGCCGATTGAGGATGTTACCGAATCGGCACAGGAACAATTGGACCGGTTTGCGGCGGAGCATCTTGGCGGGATTAGTGGCGTGGTCAAGACGGTGCTTACCGGGCGCCCGTTTGTGGAGATTATTAAGTACGCCCGGGACAGCGAGATCGATTTGATTGTGATTGCGACCCATGGCCACGGCGCTTTGGCGTCGGTATTGCTGGGCAACGTGACGGAAAAAGTGGTGCGTAAATCGCCTTGTCCGGTTTTGACGGTTCGTCATCCGGAGCACAAGTTCGAGATTCCCTGATTTGCTCGATGAACGGGAATTATTCGGATAACCAATTTATTCGCAAATATTTGTGAAAAACGCTTGACGCGGCTCGGGTGAATAAATAGAATCATCCCACTGCGGTAAAAAATAGGCCGCGGGG
>DAOWAK010000246.1 GCA_030634605.1 Sedimentisphaerales bacterium | reverse complement strand
GGGTCTTTAGGACGGTTTTTAATAAAATGTGCTTTCGTAAAGTTCATCGAACCTGCTTAAAATTGTCGTCCGCTTGGCCAAAAAGGCCCTGCCGAACCGAAACCCAACCGAGCCACTCAAGAAAAAGTGCGAAACCGCACTCTGACAAGGACGTTGGAATTGATTTTACCTGAATTTGTAGTGCTGATTTTTCTATTTGTCCTGGGGATTTCAACGGGCAGTTTTTTGAATGTGGTGGTTTACCGCCTGCCGCGGGAGATGTCTCTGGTGCATCCGGGCAGCCACTGCACCAGTTGCGGCAAAGCAATCGCCTGGTACGATAATGTTCCGGTGATAGCCTGGTTTTTCCTCAAAGGACAATGCCGTCATTGTGGCGCTGCATTTTCTTTTCGATACCCAATGATCGAACTTTTAACAGGTTTATTGTTTATTACCCTGTATTGGGGTTATTTTTCGCAAAATCTGCGTCAGGGGATGCCGGGATTTTTCGATAACGGCTGGCTGATCTATCTGGGTCACGTCGCGCTGCTTAGTGCTTTGCTGGCGGCAACGCTGATCGATGCCGAGCACTGGATAATTCCCCTTTCGCTGTGCTACTTGATCGTTGGGCTGGCGTTGTTTTTAAGCCTGTTTTTGCCTTATTCTCTTGATGTTCCTATTAATGAGCTCTGGCGGCTGGTTCCCTATGCCGGTCCGAAATCTGCGGCACTAGCGGGTGGAGCTGCGGTCGGGCTGGTAGTCAGTTTATTGCTAATTAAGCTGAAAATCATAAAACGCAGCTTTCACGAGCTGATCGAGGCGGAAATTGCCGCTGAAAATCAGCAAAAAATCGAAAAACAACCGGCAAAACAGCCTGCCAACGAGCCGCCCGCCAATTTACCTGAAATTCCCGAAAATATCCGACGTGAAATGTTCCGCGAGATCATTTTTCTGGCTCCGATCATAATTTTGGCGCTGGGGGCAAATTACCTGCTCACCGGGCAAAGTTCGGTCGGATCGGCCTGGGAGAAATTTTTAGTTGAGCAAAAATGGGCCGCGGGCTTGCTTGGCTGTGTTTTTGGGTTTATGATAGGCGGCGGAGTAGTCTGGGCGACGCGGATTCTGGGTTCGCTGGCTTTTGGTAAAGAAGCCATGGGCTTGGGCGATGTGCATCTGATGGCGGCTATCGGAGCAATGCTGGGCTGGTCCAGCCCGGTGATTGCTTTTTTTCTGGCGCCGTTTATGGCACTGGGATGGGCACTGGCCAGACTGGTGATCTATCGCAGCAGGGAAATTCCCTACGGACCTTTTTTGTCCGCCGCCACTTTTTTAGTGATGTTGTTTCATGATCCTATAGTGGATTATTTTGCCGTTGTACTGACTCCGCCGGGATTTGGACCGTAATCTGGTGGACACCGGGATGACCCGGCCAGGGTGAAAAATCCAGGGTATTGTCAGAGTTTCAAAACAGCGAGGTTATTATGCCGATAAGCTGGAACAAATTTAAGGTTTATGCGAAACTTACGCTGGTAATTGTTCTCTTTTTGCTGGTGGTTATCTTTTTAATTCAGAATCGCGATCCAGTCTCCATAAATTTTCTTTTTTGGGAGACGCCGAAAGTACCCTTGTTCCTGTTTATTCTGTCGGTGGCGGGTTTTGGGATACTGATTTTCAAGATTTCTACCAAGATCGGCAAAGTTATATACGATTTCAAGCAAATGCGCCGTGAAGAAAAAGATCGACAACAGCTTATCGAGCAGGTAAAAAAGGAAACCGTAACCGATAAACCAAACGAACCAGAAAATTAATTTTTCGTTATAGTAAAAAATCGAAACTGAAATTCTTTGTAAGTAAGGAGACTGCAAATGAAAAAAATCAACCTGCTATTGGCCCTGGCTGTCCTCTGTGCCGTTGTTATTTCCGGCGGCTGTCAGCCCTGGGAAAAGAAGTACAGAACCTGCGAACAGGAAAAGGAAAATCTTGAAGGTCTTTTCGAAAGTTCCCAGCAGTCACTGCAGCAATGTGACGGCGAGCGTTCTCGTCTGGCCCAGCAGATTGCCATCCTGACCCAGCAGCTCAGAGATGCTCAGGCCCAGTCGGCCCAGACGGCCAAACCGGTTGAAACCGGCCTGGAAGCCGAGGGCGGAGTTTATGATCCGGCCAAGGGTACCATTACCATTCCGCTGGCCAGTGATGTTTTGTTCGATTCCGGAAAAGCCACCTTGAAATCCGATCCCAAAGCCAAGCTCAACCGAATAGCTGGGATTATCAACCAGCGTTACGCCGGCAAGGAAGTCTGGGTCGTCGGCCACACCGACACCGACCCCATCCGCAAGAGTAAATGGAAAGATAACTGGGAACTTTCCTCCCAGCGGTCTCTGGCAGTTACCCGCTATCTAATTCAGCAGGGCATCACCGCCAAACAGCTCACCGCTGCCGGTCGGGGTGAATTCCATCCCATCGGCTCGCGAAAATCTGACAACCGACGTGTTGAAGTAATCGTGCATATGTATTAAGCCGCTGGAAACGACCTTTTTCAGCGTTTGGACCTTGTAGTGCCAGCTCTGCTTGACCTGGCGTTGCTGATACAATAAACTGGAGCTCCGCAAACAGCCCCTGGCGAATGCCGGGGGTTGTTTTTTGGTAAAAACACGGTTTAACAGGATTTTGGAACCGCCCGGGTGAAAATCCAGATGGATGCGGCTGGTGATTTGATAGTCAGAAAATCGATTACTGGGATTAAAACATGATAGCTATTGTTGACTACGGCATGGGTAACCTACACAGCGTGAAAAAGGCTTTCGATTTTATCGGTGCCGAATCAGAAATCGTTACCGAACCGGCTGCGATCGACACCGCGGAAAAAATCGTCCTGCCCGGCGTGGGGGCGTTTGCGGACGCAATCGACACGCTGCAGAAAAAACAACTCGTTACTCCTCTCAAGCGGGCCATCGAAGACGGTCGCTATTTCCTGGGTATCTGCCTGGGATTGCAGATGCTGTTCGATATCAGTTACGAAAACGGGCAATTTCCCGGTCTCGGTGTCATCCCCGGTGAGGTGGTTCGCTTCGATCTTTCCGATCGGCCCGACCAGACCGACTTGAAAATCCCCCACATGGGCTGGAATGCCCTGGACATCAAAGAAGGAGACATCCCCATCTACCGCGGCATCGAAAGCGGCTCTTACGTTTACTTTGTCCACTCTTACTACGTCGCGCCTACCGACACTTCCGTAATCGC
>DAOWAK010000321.1 GCA_030634605.1 Sedimentisphaerales bacterium | reverse complement strand
GCTGATTGATAACCTCGCAACCCGGGATAAGGTCAGGACAATCGCGTTTGTACCCGACCAGGCCAAGGGCATGAGTATGCTCGCGGTTTTTGCCTGTCGGGAAATTGTAGCCGGCAAATTCGCCCAGCTGGGGCAGATTACTAATCCGGCCCAAACCGGTAAAAGAGCCAGAACTTCCCCGGTGGATGTTCAAAGCTTGCAGGTCAAAGCTGTCGGCTTTGCCTCATCGGCCGGACACGATCCACTTATTGCCCGGGCGATGACCGACAAACGCATGATTCTTTACCGCATCGAACGACAGGGCCAGACCAAACTGGTCGATCAAGCCGGTTTTGAGCAGCACATTCAGCGTAAGGAGCAGCCCTGGCGGAGGAAAGGTTCCGGACCGTTGGCAGGAGCCGATCAGGTGATGCTGCTGGATGGTCAGCAGGCGTTGGAAGTGGGGCTTCTCAGAAATAACACTACAGACCTGGATGAACTTGCCGAGATTCTCGCGGTTAAACTGCTAAAAACGAAAACCGACAGTCAAGCCATTGAAGCTGCTGATAAAGATCCCGCCGAACAGAGATCATTGCGGGACAGCCGACCCGATCCTAACGCTCTGACTAAACCGCCCAAAGCAGTGGTTATTACTATTGCTGATATGGTCGATGACGGGCTTTATCAATCGCTCAAACGGCGAACCCAGGCTGCCATCGACGCCGGGGCCACACATATCATTTACCAGGTTGACACCGATGGCGGACTGGTCAGCAGCGCCCGGGAGATCTGGTATTATTTTATGCACGATGTAAATCTCAAGGTCCATACGGTCGCTTACATTCGCAGCCGGGCCTTGTCCGCCGGGGCGATGATAAGTATCGCCTGTGAAGACATCATTATGAAAAAAGCTACTCAGATCGGCGATTGTGCTCCGATTACGCTGGGCGGCCAACTGGAAGGGGTCGAACGGGAAAAGATCGAGTCGGCCCTGCGGAAACACTTTACCGACGCCGCTGAAATTAATGGCTATCCTGCCGCTCTTTGCCGAGCCATGGTCAGCATTAATCTGCAGGTTTATCGTTATAAAAATCTGGAAACTGATCGCTGGGATTATTTTGACGACGATGGTAATGGCGACAATTTACCCGACGGTTATCCTTACGATCTGGAAAGTGCCGAGTTGGTGGTTCGTGAAGGTGAATTGTGCACGTTAACCGCCGATACGGCTAAGAAACATGGAATTTCCCGGGCTGTTGTGGAAGGACTCGATGAACAGGCGATAGAAAAGGTGTTCGAGTTCCTGGAACAGCGCGACCAAATCAAGTTTCCCCGACCGGTCGCGGTGGTGGAAACCAACTGGTCCGAGACCATGGTCCGCTGGATTGCCAGTCCGGCTGTGGCGGGGATATTGATGCTGGTTGCGTTACTGGGAATTTATGTCGAACTTAACAGCCCAGGCCTGGGGCTGCCCGGAACCGTGGCGGTCATTGCCCTGACGATTCTGTTCGGCAGCAAATACCTCATCGGCATGGCCAACTGGTGGGAAATCGCCTTCTTCATTATCGGGATGGGACTTTTGGTTCTGGAGATCTTTGTCATCCCCGGATTCGGTATCGCCGGAATTACCGGAATATTGCTCATGGTCTTCGCCCTCGGTGCCATGATGGTTACCAATTCCCCCTCGGAGTTTCCAATGCCGGCTACGGAACTCGATTGGCAGAATTTTGAAAAGCACTTACTTTGGACCATGGGCGGATTTTTAGGTTTCTTGGTCTGCGCCTACTTTTTCGGCAAATATTTCACCCGCATACCCGTTGCCGGTCGATTGGTACTGCCCGCGCATAATGAACCGGTGTCCGCTCGTTCCGGTGGCGCAGCATCTCCGTCAGCGGAACTGTCCGTCAAGGTCGGCCAAAAAGGAATCACCCTGAGCCCTCTGCGACCGTCGGGTAGCGCCCGCTTCGGCGATAAAAAAATTGGCGTGGTCAGCCGCGGCAATATTATCGATGCCGGCAAAGAAATTGTGGTTGTGGCACTCGACGGAAACAGTAT
>DAOWAK010000158.1 GCA_030634605.1 Sedimentisphaerales bacterium | reverse complement strand
GACGATGATTAACGTGCGTGAGAGGCGACAGGAGATTGGGATTTTGCGTGCTTTGGGTTACGGTGGCGGAAAAGTGGCGTCGTTGTTTTTGGGCAAGGCAATGTTGATTGGTTTGATCGGGGCGGGACTGGGATTTTTATTGGGTACGGAGTTGGCGTTGACTTTTGGTCCACAGGTTTTTCGGGAGACTGCCAAGGGGATCAAGCCGTTGTATGATTTGTTGATGTGGTCGTTGCTGGCGGCGCCAATGTGTGCGTCATTGGCGAGTTTTGTGCCGACTATGATTGCAGTAGCGCAGGATCCGGCCCAGACCCTGCGGCAGGAATAAACATAGGGCGGTCAAGCTGCAACCAAAATGAAACCGCCGATGGACGCCGATAAACGCGGATTTTTGATAGCAAAAAAACACGCATAAAAACCAAAAAAAATGATAAATTGTATTATTAATTACAGGATTAAGTATGGTTCATCTTTCCAAGATCAGTAAAATATTTCAGACGGGAAAAGGGCCGGTAACGGCTCTTGATGATGTGGACCTGGATATTGATCCGGGCGAGTTTGTGGTGATTCGCGGCCACAGCGGTTCCGGCAAGACAACGCTGCTGCTGGCGATCGGGGGTATGCAGCGGCCCAGTAAGGGGGAGTTGTTGATTAACGGCCGGGATATTTATGGTTTGAGTGCTCAGCAGCGGTCGGACTTTCGGGCGGACAACATTGGTTTTGTATTTCAGATGTTTTACCTGGTGCCTTATCTGAGCCTGATCGAGAATGTTATGCTGGCTACCGGAACGCGGTCGAATCACCGTAACCAGGCTGAGGTGGTGGAGTTGTTGGCGCGGTTGAAGCTGGGGGATCGTCAGCATCATCGACCGGCTGATCTGAGTGCCGGTGAGCGTCAGCGGGCTGCTATAGCACGGGCGTTGATTAACCAGCCCAAGCTTATTCTGGCGGATGAGCCGACGGGCAACCTGGATCCTGAAAACGCTGCTGAAGCGTTTGGTTATCTGGCTGATTTTCGGCAGGCCGGCGGTACGGTGGTAGTGGTTACGCACGGCAGCGCGGCAGATGCCCATGCCGATCGAATTATCCATCTGGAGCACGGCTGCATTAAATCGGTCTGAAAATTTCATCTGCGCTAAAAAAACCGGCGAAGGGGGAAGTCGCCCGGAAATAAAAATTATTTCACCGGATAGCAATCCTGCCCGGCTTGGCGATAAATTTAATTTTTTGTAAGTGTTCATGGTTTTTGTGATTCCAATATTGACGGTTGTACATGCGCACCTCTCTACGAGTACGTAGAAAGGTGGCACCCGGCGCTCAAACCCCCGCCTGGCAGCGGGGGCTGAATACACCGAAGACGGACGTAAGCATGCCACCGGTTATTTCTGTGAACGATTACAATTTTTTGATGTGGCACTTATCCCAAAGGAGCATTTCGATGGCAGAAAAAGCGCGTGGCAATTTCTCTTGCTGGCGGGACGGTTTGATGGTGTTGGTTTTGGTGGCGGTCTGTTCGATGCCGGTTTTGGCGGACTGGAGTACGTTTCGTAATGACAATACCCGGTCCGGGGCTGGTAGTGAAGCGGTGGTTCCTCCGTTGTCGCTGAAATGGACATTTGAGCCGACGCATGAGCCGCGGCCGGCCTGGCCTGCCCCGTCGGAAGAGTTGCCGCGGATGCACGTGGATAATGCGTTGCATGCGACGGTTGCGGACGGGATGGTGTATTTTGGCGATTCGGTGGAGAATCTGGTTTACGCGGTGGAATTGGCAACGGGTGATATACGCTGGAGTGTTTACGCGGAAGGGCCGGTTCGTTATGCGCCGACGATTGCGGACGGGCGGGTTTATTTTGGCAGTGATGACGGTTATGTGTATTGTCTGGACGCGAAGGACGGTTCGCCGGTCTGGAAATATCGCTCCGGTTCCAGTGATGAGAAGGTGATTGGCAACCAGAGAATGATTTCCATGTGGCCGGTGCGGACATCGGTGCTGGTCGATGGCGGTCAGGTGCTTTTTTGTGCGGGAGTATTTCCGTTTGAGGGGATTCAGGTTTGTGCGTTGAATTCTGCGGATGGCTCGGTGATCTGGAAAAACGATACGGTTGGCGATCGGGCGCATGAGCTGCAGTATGGCGGGATATCGCCCCATGGTTACCTGGTTGCATCGCGGGATGTTTTGTATGTTCCTTCGGGGCGGGCGATGCCGGCGGCGTTTGATCGGAAAACCGGCGAGCTGATGTTTTACGCGGCGCCGGGAGCCAAACGCGGCGGGACGTGGGCTTTGCTGGATAAGGATAATTTGATAGCAGGGGTGGACCTTTCCGGGCGGCCGGATAAGGTTGCTTATGATGCGAAAAAGGGTCGTTTGAAAGGGACGGTTTATGCCTGGTATCCGGGTATCGATATGGTGGTTACCGCCAAGGTTACTTATGTTTTGACCAGGGATGGTGTTTACGCGTTGGATCGGGAGGCTTATGCGGCGGCGGAGACTGCAGCTGCCCAGGCAACGGCTCAGAGGAAAGTTGTTGACGGGCAGATATCGGAGCTTCGGAAAAAACGTCAGCAGGCTCCGCCGGAGAAAATTCAGCAGATTGATGAACAGCTGGAGCCCTTGATGACCAAGACGAAACAGCTGGGGCAGCAGATGGTCAAGGCTCGCGGCTCCAGTTATGTTTGGCGGTGGAAGTGCCGGGACATGAAAACTCTGGCCCTGGCAGGTGATGTTGTTTATGTCGGCGGGGAAGGGGTGGTGGTTGGGCTCAAAGCGGCTGACGGGGCGGAATTATGGCAACAGCAGGTTCGGGGCAAAGTTTGCAGTTTTGCCGCGGCGGATCAGCATTTGATAGTCAGTACGGACCTGGGGCCGGTTTATTGTTTTGGCAAGGGTGATGCGGTTGGTAAACGGCTCAAAATGGAAATAAATCCGGAGCCGTTTGTTCAGGATGAGTTTACGGAAAAGTATCAAACTGCTGCCAAAAAAATTATTGAACTGGCGGGAGTTACCAAAGGTTACTGCCTGGTGCTGGACTGCGGCGAGGGTCGGCTGGCGTATGAACTGGCGAAAATTTCTGAGCTGTCTATCATCGGCATCGAAAAAAGTCCGGTTAAAATCGCCCGGGCCCGAAGGCGTCTTATGACAGCGGGGCTTTTAGGTAAACGGGTTGTAGTGGAAAACTGGGACCTGGCTTCGCTGCCGCCTTATTTTGCTAATTTGATTGTTTCGGAAGCGATTCTAAACGGCGGCAGGTCCGCAGCGACCAAGGAGCAATTGGAATATGTACTTCGGCCCAGCGGCGGGGCGATGGTGGCGGGATTTCCGGGTGATGACGGGCAGTTGATTTGGCGGAGATTTGTGCGACCGAAGCTGGAAGGGGCCGGGCAATGGACTCAGCTTTATGGTAATCCGCAAAACACCGCCTGTTCCGAGGATGAGCTGGTCAAGGGGCCGTTTGGGTTGCTCTGGTATGGTGAGCCGGGCTCGCAGAATCTTGTAGATCGGCACGGCCGCGTTGACAGTCCGGTGTCGATGGACGGGCGGGTCTTTCATCAGGGCGAAGAAGTGCTAATGGCTTATGACGCCTACAACGGCACGTTTTTGTGGAAAAAGGAGATTCCCGGGGCGGTTCGTGTGCGGGTTGATGTTGACGGGGGTAATTTAGCACTGGCGAAAGACGGGCTTTATATTGCCGTTTATGACAAGTGTTATCGACTGGACCCGGCTACCGGTGAAACGGTAAAGATTTACAATCTGCCTGCTTCGGCCGATGGTTCGGCCCGGCGTTGGGGTTACGTCACGGTGAAGGACGGAGTTCTTTATGGCGTTGCCGCCGAGCCGCTCAAGCGAGAATATGCTGCGGCCTGGAAGGATTTCGTGGATGAGCAGGAGCATCGTTGGAAAACGGAAGAGGAAATCGGCGAGGAAGCCTTTGAGATGTTGGGCAGAAATGTTCGTTACAATTCTATGTATCAGAACTATAAGCAGAAGTATCCGGAACCGGGCGAAGATCTCTATATGGATTTTCATCGGGGTGGGGCGTTATGGCATCCCATGGCGGATTTTCCCAGTTGGAACAGTCAGCGGACTGCCAAAGGGGCTTTGACGAACAGACTGATGGGCGGCGATAAGATTTTTGCTGTTGACGTGGCAACGGGTGAGACTTTGTGGCAATATAGCGGCAAGCGAATTCCGAATATTTCGGTTTCGGTTGCGGATGGTAAGGTGTTTTTTGTGGAGGAAACGCTCACGTCTCAGCAAAAGGAAGCTGCCTGGCAGCACAAGCAGCAGTTAGTAGATCAGGGCATTCATGAAGCAGGCACCGAAGTAAATGTGATCAAAACCAGCGATCAGGCGGATATTCGGCTGGCGGTGGCGTTGGATGCGGCTACGGGTGAGTTGTTCTGGAAAAAGCCGCTTGATTTTACTGGTT
>DAOWAK010000073.1 GCA_030634605.1 Sedimentisphaerales bacterium | reverse complement strand
GGAATCCAGAATATTGAACGAAACCGCTGTTTCGGACCACTGGACCCCCGCTTTCGCGGGGGTGACAGTTTTTCCGCAATACGTACTAATTACCAAGGATGGGCTTTGGCCCCTGCTGTCCTACCGAAAACAATGATTCTTCGTTAAGGGAACCTCTAAAAATTCATTTTGGCTACGAGCGGGTCTGTTTTCCGCCTGAACTGCGTCGCGAAAAACCGGGAATATTTACCAATATGCCCGATTCTTCGCTCCTTGCCAGACGAAAAAAGGCTTTCCAGCCGTCCGCCAGGACCGCTCTCGCTACAAAAGCAATTATTAGAGGTACCCTTAAAAATATTAATTTTTAGAGGTTGCCTTAAATAATAGCTGGATTGCTGCCGATGTCATAAGCTTTGCAATGCGTTGAAGTTTGCGGAGATTGTGCGATTTATATCATCCTGGGAATGGGCGGTTGAAATGAAAAACGCCTCGAATTGCGACGGGGGTAGATAAATTCCTTCGGCGAGCATGTTGTGATAGTACCGGGCGAAAGATTCGGTGTCGCAAGTCAGAGCGTCGTCGTAATTGGCAACCTGTTGGTCCGTGAAAAACAGACAAGCCATGCTGCCGATCCGCTGATACTGATATGGCAGCTTGAGCTTTTTAAGGTTCTTACGAATGCCCAGCTCCAGTAAATCGGCCAGTGATTCCAGCTTTTTGTAGGTGTCGCTGTTTAATTCGTTAAGAGTTGTCAGCCCGGCTGCCACCGCCAGCGGATTTCCTGACAAGGTGCCCGCCTGCTAGACCGGCCCGGCTGGGGCGAGCAGGTTCATGATTTCTTTTCGTCCGCCAAAGGCGCCGATGGGTAATCCGCCGCCGATAATTTTTCCCAGCGTAGTCAGGTCGGGTTTGATATCGAACAGTTGCTGAGCACCACCGGCGGCCACTCGAAAGCCGGTCATTACTTCGTCGAAAACCAATAAGGTGCCGGCTTGCTGAGTGATTTCGCGTAACTGCTTGAGGAATTCCATTGTCGGTGGAATTACTCCGGCGTTACCTATGACCGGCTCGATAAAAACCGCCGCTATTTTGTCGGGGTGTTGCTCGATCAAGGTCGCTACCGAGTCAATGTCATTAAACTCCGCCAGCAGGGTGTCGGCAACCGTCGCGGCGGGAACACCCGGACTGGTGGGAACGCCCAGCGTGGTGGCACCGGAGCCGGCCCGGACCAGGAAGCTGTCGGCGTGGCCATGATAGCAGCCGGCGAATTTGATAATCTTGTCGCGTTTGGTAAACGCCCGCACCAGACGCAACGCACTCATCGTCGCTTCGGTGCCCGAATTAACCAGACGCAGCATTTCAATGTTCGGCATCAGTTCGATAACGCGTTGGGCGAGTGAGGTTTCCCCGACGGTAGCGGTGCCGAAACTGGTTCCGCGCTCGGCGGCCTGTTTGACGGCGGCAATGACTTTTTCCGGAGCGTGACCGAGAATGCAGGGTCCCCAGGAACCGACGTAGTCGAGGTATTCCTTGCCGTTGGTGTCCCACAGGCGGGCACCCTGGGCGTGATCCATGAAAATCGGCGTGCCGCCCACCCCGCCAAAAGCCCGAACCGGAGAATTCACCCCGCCGGGAATAATCGAGCGGGCCTGGCTGAAGAGTTGATCGTTGTTGGAATTGGTTTGCATATCTTGCTCCAGGAAAAATTTAACATTGGTTTTTTTGTATTCCGTCGTGGAAAGCAGAACATCATATTGTTCCGGTTCGAGCTGGCTGACCATCTGCTGCACCAGATTTTGCAGTTGCTCCGGATTGCGGCAGTGCGTCATGGCGAACAAATTGTAAGGCCACCCCGGAGCGCTCGGCCGCTGATAGCAGTGGCTTACCGGTTTATAGTCCGCCAGCAGTTTACCGGCGGTATCGATTCGGTCCTCCGGCAGGGAAAATACTACCATACCGTTGGTGCTGAAGCCAGCCCGTTGATGTCGAATGCTGGCTCCGAAGCGACGAATCACCCCGGTTGCTTTCCACTGCTTAATCTGCTGTAATACCTCTGCCTGAGCCATGCCGATTTCTTTGCCGATTAACTCAAAAGGTTCAGCGGTTATCGGCAAATCTTCCTGCAGTTGCCGGACCAGGGCGATCTGCCCATCCAGCAGATTGACTTGATTTTGCTCTTGAACATCAGTACTAGTTGGGAGTTTCGGCGTTGAATTGTCTTTAGGGCAACTGCCATTTTTTACAGGAGCATCACCATTGTCTTCATTGAGGTCGAAATCAACTCTGATCTTAAATAGCTTTAGCGCCGGCAGGCTGTAGATAGCCTCCAGATTAAAATCCTGTTTCAACCGGGCAATTGTCTGGTCAATCAGATTCAGATCGGCCATCGTCAGCGTGAACCAGATATTAAACTTATGTTCCCGCCCGTAATTGTGGGACACACCCGGCAGTGCGTTCACTTCCGCAACAAAAGCATCCACCTGCTCAGCAGGAACCTTAGCTCCGACCAGCGTGCTGGTGTACCCCAGAGCCTCCGGAGTGAAATTCGCCCCAATCCTTCGGATTATTCCCGCCTGCTTAAGCTGGATCACATTTTCGATGACCTCATCCTGAGCGCTGCCAATCTGCTCAGCTACGCATTGGTAAGGCCCGGCCTTGACCGGGAAATTTCTCTGGATAATATTTAGAATCTGTTTTTTAATTTTTTCCATCGGATATTATTGTTCCGTCGTCTGTGATCCAGAGATCAACCGGGCTTTTTAGGTTTTGCCTGAGGTTCATAAACACAAAAAGGTTCTGATTCAAGATAATCTCCGGTTAGCGCGAATGCGCGGGCCCGGCACCCTCCGCACAGGCGACGATATTCACAATAGCCGCATTTGCCCCGGTAGTGATCGACGTCGCGAACCGCCTGGAAAAGCGGCGAATTATTCCAGATCGTTTCAAAATCCAAGCCATTTTCCATCAGATCGCCCGCTTCGTTCTCCAGAAAGCCGCAAATCTGCACCTTGCCCACGTGCGAAATAAAGGCGAAGCTTTTTCCGCCCATGCACCCGGCACGGAAAGCGTCGTGGCTGCCATGTGGGTGCGGCCCGGCCCCCTTCGCCGAGGCTGGATGAGCAGCAGGTTTTGACCCAGCTGCTTCGGTGGCCCCTTCAACCGGATGCTGCCGAATAATCCGCTGGTAATGGGGAGCACAGGTAACCCGCATTTGAATTTTTATGTTTCCACGTTGCTGATTAAGCCAGTGCAGCGTTTGTTCGTACTGTTGCGGAGAAAGTTCCTGATCAGCCAGTTCCACACCCCGTCCGGTGGGCACCAGCAGAAACGGATTAAACGTAATCGCTCCCAACTGCTCCGACAGACGCATGATTTTTTCCACTTCCGAAATGTTGTGGCGGGTGATTGTGGTGTTGATCTGAAAGGGCATGTGGTTTTTTCGGGCTACTTCAATAGCCGTCATCGCCGAGGCGAAAGCTCCGCTGGTTCCCCGGAACGAATCGTGCGATTCAGCCGTGGCGCCATCGAGCGAAATCGAAATGCACTGAATGCCCGACTCGTGCATTCTACCGATAGCGGCGTCATCGATCAGCATCCCGCACGGAGCCATTACCATCCGCAGGCCCAGCTCGTGGCCATGCCGGGCAATATCGTAAATGTCATCGCGCAACATCGGTTCGCCGCCGGTGAGGATGATTATGGGCCGGGCAAATCCGGCTACATTGTCCAGCACCGCAAAGCACTGCTCGGTCGATAGCTCGTTTTTATAAATCCTGCACTGGGCCGCCGCGCGACAATGCTTGCAGTTAAGATTGCAGCTCCGTGTAACTTCCCATGCGATCAGGTGGGGTAAAAGTTCAGATTTTTTATTGTTTTCGTCTGCCAATCATCAATTTCCTGCGCCGTCTGTTCCTATAAAAATTCAAAGCTTTTTTCTCCGGTAGGACGCATATTGGCCGGGGATTCCGCTATCTGCTCTATCTTAGGTTCAGGCAGCCCGGATGTAAATAGCGCCAAATTTCAACCGGCCCAATATCCATCCGTTCGCAAACGCCCTCAACTGAAATATTGCCCCCCATTTGTCGTAATAACGGGATTGCTCTTGACAGTGAGTTTTTGTTGATTACAATTGCGGCCTTATAGCTGATTTTCAGCGGATGTGGCGGAACTGGCAGACGCGCAGGCTTCAGGTGCCTGTGTCCCTTGGGACGTGGAGGTTCGAATCCTCTCATCCGCAGTAAATGCCGAATTTTGGCCTGAAATTGTCTGAACATGGTTATTGTCTTCGGGAATTACTCATAGGCGGCCGTGTGGGGTATAGGCGTAAAGGCTTGCAAGCAAAGATGTTATATCGCTTAATCTCGTTGAGGCTGAGACTTATGTAAAAGAGAGACAATTTTCAGAGTTTTTTGAAAAAAAATCATTAATTCCCCTTGACGTGTCCGGCAAATGAAGATATTATTGAAGTAGTGATTAATACAGCGGACTGATTATTTGGGCCGCTGATACGAACCACGGCGAGGGAGCGTGGAGCGCTGGTTTCCCCCCCGACTGGCACCACCACCTCGCCATTTTTTTGCGCACATTTCAGCCCTTAAGCACTCAGAATCGGTTATCCCAGGAAAATTGAACGTCTATAGCTCAGAATTGACAGGGCATGCCGCCGGGGAAATTCTCTGCTCAAGAGGATAACTTGATAGTATAGAAATTTGTATTTAACTACTTATTGTGAAAGGGTTAAGCGAACGAAGGGAGCGTCGTTAGCCCTACCGGGATCGCGGCGAATCCGGTCCAGCGTAAGCTGGTAACTTAATCCAGAGCTTTCTGCTACGCGGTCCGTCAAATTCACAAAAATAAATCCCCTGCCAGGTCCCCAGTGCCAATCGGGAATTTTTCACGATAACGGTTACGCTCGAACCGATCAGGCTGGCCTTGACATGCCCGTCGGAATTCCCTTCTCCGTGGAGATAGCCCGGATTATGTTCCGGAACCAGCTCATCCAGGCTAAGCAGCATGTCGTGCACCACGTCCGGATCGGCGTTCTCGTTGATGGTGACGCCAGCCGTTGTGTGAGGCACAAACACCACCGCCAGCCCCTCCTTAATGCCATTTTCACCAATAACAGCGCTGATCTGACTGGTAACATCTATCATCTGCGCCTTACGCCGGCTTTTAATCGTAATTTCATGCATCATAACGATTCGCTCCGTATGAGATTTTTAGCTGGTTTAAAGTTGCCCCAATCGCATCCTGGGCCGCATTTTTATCAAAGCTTCGGGTTATTCCTGAGCTTGTGTCTTGTTATTAGTGAAAAAAACCATAAAATAATTTAATAGTAATTTTTGATTAGTATAACACCGCGAAGACTATCTGGCCAGACAAGCCAGATTGGTTTTCGCGTTAACCGTAGTTAAGGTATTGAGATGGGAAGCCGCCAGAAACTGAATAAACTAGAACTCGGCTCGCTGGAAATCCTGGGATATTCCGTAGCCGGTGAGGAAACCGTAATTACCGTTCCGTCGCTGGATGTCTGTTTCGACATCGGCAAATCGCCGGAACCGGCCCTGAGCATGAACCACGTCCTGCTCAGCCACGGACACATGGACCACGCCGCCGGCATCGCTTATTACTGTTCCCAGCGGGATTTTCGCGAGATGGCTTCGGGAACCGTGCTGCTGCCGAAACGATTGGCCCAGCCGCTGGAAAACCTGCTCGCCTGCTGGGGGCAGATTGACGGCACCCACCCGCCAGCCAACATAATCCCCATGGAACCGGGTCAGGAATATGAAATCCGCCGCAACCTTTTCGCCTTCGCCTTCGCGACCAACCACTGCAACGGCTCGCTGGGCTTTACCATTATCGAACGCCGACAGAAACTCAAGAGCGAATTCCTGGACCTGCCCGGCACCGAAATTGCTCGGCTGCGAAAAAGCGGCAAAGAAGTTACCTATACCATGAACATGCCCCTGGTAACTTATCTGGGTGACACCATGAGCGGGGATTTTGAAAAACTAGCTTGTGTTAAGCACAGCAAGGTGCTGATTGCCGAATGCACCTTCTTCGACAGCGACCATCATGACCGGGCCCGGGCCGGAAAACACTACCACTTCGACCACCTCTCCAAGGTGCTTGAGCAGATGGAAAACGAGCACATCGTTCTGACCCATCTCAGCCGCCGCACCGATATCGCCCGCGCTCGTAAAATCGTCGACAAAACCCTCCCCGCCGATCTGGTCAAGAAGATTACCTTTCTGATGGAACGTCCCCGTCGAAAACCCCCAGCCGAAACCGAAAATCCGCCCCCGCCTCAATAATCATTTCTTCTAAATTTGGTTCTGTTCAGAAAAAGTTGGTTAAAAGAGAAGAATATTAGAGTTAACTTTCGCAGTTTTACGTTTCGTTAATTGCACTCCAGCAGGGTCTTTAGGACGGTTTTTAATAAAATGTGCTTTCGTAAAGTTCATCGAACCTGCTTAAAATTGTCGTCCGCTTGGCCAGAAAGGCCCTG
>DAOWAK010000219.1 GCA_030634605.1 Sedimentisphaerales bacterium | reverse complement strand
GTTCGTTGTGGCGGATTTCCTTCCCGCGGGTGCAGCGTGATGCTCTTGGTGATGAACCCGCCCAGTTGCGAGAGATCCACAAAATCGCTCAGTTCGGACTCGTAACCGCACGTCCCCGAAGCCGTCATCACCGGATTCGCCAGCCGCACCGGCCCCAACTCCACCGACAAATCAACCTGATTATTCCCACTCACCTTAGTCATCAAATACCCATATCCAATCTGGCTAATATGAAATCCCTGATTTCCACTGCAATGGCAAAGGCTTCTTCGGCATCCTGCCTGGTCGGCATATAAAAATCATCCGGATAGCGAATCTCCACAGCATACGGAGTCAATATCTCTGCCTTCTTTTGTATCAAGGCAAAACTCTGATCCACCTGCATGCACTCGGCGACAATATCCGCCAGGTTATGCGAATATGGAAAAGTTCGGTCGTGACAGGAAAGATAACCCTTGAGATATTTTTCCGATGCCTGCTGACAATGAAAGCAAACCGTATCCAGTGGTGGCGATGACTCCTTGGCGGACAGTATCATCTGGGCGTTTTTTATGTCGCTTGCCGCTTTGCTTAGCCACGCCCGGACATATTCTCTGATCTTATCGTTCATAAAGAACATCTCCTTCGCTCATAACAGTGCTTACAAAGGCTTGCGGCACAGACTCCCAACGCTGCACGTCTGCATGGGTATAAAAAAGGATGTCTTTCGGTGTTTTGAACTCGGAGAGCTGCAAACGAACCTCCAGCCCCCTTTTACAGCGCGGCAAATCCTTTTCCCTGTCGGATATAACCAGTAAATCAATGTCGCTGTGCTTGCCCGCATCACCTCGGCAGTGCGAACCAAACAAAATAATCTTATCCGGTCGATACAACTGAACAATACGGTCTCGTATTAATTCAATCTCTTTATTCTTAATCATATTACCACCTCAACTATCTTTACACCTCTGCCGAATCGTACCCCCAACTGGCACACCAAAAAAGCGTACCGCCTCCGAACTCATTCGCCACACCTGTGTTTAAGCACAAAAACACACTGCACACCTTTAATTCATTTCAAACTCGACGTTAGTTACATATGCTTCGATTTTCTTTGACCATTCCGAAGGAACATCGTCAGTCCCATAACCAAACTTTTCACTATAGTCTGGACCGACAAATCAACCTGATTGTTATCACTAGCCTTATTCATGAATTCCAATCGACTTTATCCGCCTCAAACACCGGCCCGTTCACACATACCAGCTTATATTTCTTCGATTCCCCTTCATTCACCGCCCCCGTTTTCATCGCCACCGCGCACGACTGACACAATCCAATCCCGCAAGCCATGTAAGCTTCCATACATACCTGACACGAATTGCCCTTTTCCCGCGCGAATCCCGCCACCGCTTTCAACATCCCCCCCGGCCCGCACGCAAAAACCTCCGCGCCGGCCCATTGCTCGTCCTGACCCAAAAATTCCCGCAACACTTCAACCACATTGCCGTGATAACCCATTGACCCGTCATCAGTTGCAATAATGCTCGACGTCCCGCTCCGCGCGAATTGCTGCAAAACCAACCGCTATTCCAGATATTTTTCCTTGAAATAATGATCCAGCGCAAACTCACAGGCGAATTCCTCCCGACCGCGGGCACCCGCCACCGCAACTATCTCACGATAACCCTGCCTGGCTAACCGATCCGCCATAAAATACAAGGGCGGCAGTCCCACTCCCCCACCCACCAGAATCACCTTGGCATCCTTACTCTCCGGCAACGCAAATCCATTACCCAGCGGCCCCAGCAGATTAATCTGCTCACCCGCCTCCCGATGTGCCAGCCAGTTGGTTCCCGGCCCCAGAACACTATAAATTATCTGGAGATACAGTCGCGGCGAGTTACTTAAATCATTACCAGTAGCGGGTTTAGATGCTACCGAGTCGTTGAAAATCCCCGCGATGCTGAACGGCCGCCGCAGCAACGGCGTTGGGCAACAATATTCATTTAAATCACGACAGGCCAGATTCACGAACTGCCCCGGCTGCGACCGGGCGAAACAAGCTGCCGCTGCTTCGGTAACTTCCATGATCAGCGAAATGTTGTTTTTGCCAAATAACCGCCGTTGCTCAACGACTGTAGCGACGAACTCACCGCGTTTTACCGAATTATTAGGCTTTGAAGCGATATTCTTCATAAATCGTCCATATCATAGCAATTTTTCGGCCGAAAACCCCATAAAAAAACTTCCGAAACGGGGTAACCGCCTCGGAAGTGCGCCACGGCCAAGAAAAAATCACGTTCAGGCCTGTCAGCCCGAACCATAGCCGCATAATTCGTTGAACCCAAAAGTGGGTTATTTTTTTTAAACCATTCTGAGCAGAAAGCTTATGGACCCCGACGGAGGGCTGATTTTCCATTCGCAGGAAAACCGGATGGACCCGACAAAGGGTTGATTCCACTACCCTGGCAATTATAACCGAAAGACTGGAATGTGTCAATTAAGGTCCGATAACGGCACCCGGATCAGTCAAATTCGCAAGGTGTTATCTATCAAAGATTTGCAACTTCCGGCCAAAAGAATCAGACGGGATCGTCACCCGATGGATTTTTTATTTTTCAGATGTAAAAGACTTGATGTAAAGGGTTTATAAATATTTTGTCTCAGGCGGTTTTTTTTTGTTATCCAACGCCAAAATCAATTCAATTTCACCGATTGGGCGGTTCATTTTCCGGGCAATGGCCACTGCGGACATACCAGAGCGGTGCATCTGGAAAATTTCCTGATTAACAGCAGAATTTGGGGATACAGCTGGAGTTGAAGGAGGGATTGGTGAGGTATCAATTTGGGATTGCTGGTGGAATTTTTCGGCGACATCTCGTAGAGATTCAGCTGGGTTTGGGTTCGTGGAAGAGTCGGCGGCAAAGCTGCTGGAGGAGCTGGATGGGATATTATATGCG
The DNA here is from genome assembly GCA_030634605.1 of Sedimentisphaerales bacterium. Taxonomy (GTDB): domain Bacteria; phylum Planctomycetota; class Phycisphaerae; order Sedimentisphaerales; family SM23-30; genus JAFGSR01. The sequence continues at coordinate 649 of DAOWAK010000219.1, read as the reverse complement.
TTTTTTTGGTCTTTAGGGAGGTTTTCGAGTCGAGCGAGGGTTTGATCGGCTTGGGTTAGGAGGGATTCGAGTTTGGCGATGCGGGTGTCGATCTGGCCATTGATCTGGCGAGAGAGGTCGGCCAATTGGGCCATAAGCTCGCCGATCTGGCTGTAGATGTCGTGGCTGGGCATTCTGTTTGCGACACGCTCGCTGACGGGCATAGAGCGGGTGCTCTGGCTGCGGGCGACGCGGCTTTGAGTTTTTTTCATGAGAAACATACCCAAAACCAGAACCGCACCGAACATGAGGAACACTTCCCAAGGATAGCCAGAAGGAGATTCGGCGGATGGCTGGAGGCCCTCGGCAAGAATCTGTAAAGCCAAGTTAAACAAAGACTTATCCTTAATTAAAATTGGTATCGAAAACCCGATACTACCAGAATAACAAATCCGTGAGCAACCGACGTGGCTACAACCGGATAGGGAATTTATATCATAGAATCAGGCAAATTCAAAATTAAAATATGGACAGGGATTAGGGGCTGGGGGCTGGGAAAGGAAATCGAAATGGGGTGACGGGGAAGTTAATTTAGCGCCGCGAAAATGGCAAGCTTTCGCTTGACCAGATCTTTGGTCGGTGGGGATTCGACGCTACGTTCCTTCGCTGC
>DAOWAK010000225.1 GCA_030634605.1 Sedimentisphaerales bacterium | reverse complement strand
GTTTTACGCCAATTCTTCTTCCCCGCAGAATAAGGACAAGAATAAGCAGGACCGAACAATCGAACCTTCCAGTCCCGCTACGGTGAGCCGGGATGGCAGTCCAAGCCAGGGGAATCACGCAGTTGCAGTTCCGGACGGGGAAAATTCAACAATCAGTAAAGGTGCAGATCTCGAGAGCCAAACAATCAGTCGCTCGAAATCATCCCTGGAAAATCGCCGGCTCGGCCAGGCGGCCGGGAAAAAGAGCGAAAATAATTCCAGCCCGGCTAAGCTCAATGCTGCCCAGCCTTCTATCTGGAAGACAATTGGTTCGCTATTAATTGTGCTGGCACTGATAATCGGGTGTTCCTGGTTATTTCGCCGGTTTGCCGGTTCCTCGGAACAAAGATTTTCCGCTGCGGGCATCGAAGTGCTCTCGCGGAGCACTATCAGTCCCAAACAATCACTCTGCCTGGTCAAACTCGGCCCCCGGCTGCTGTTGCTGGGTTTGAGCCCGAACCACATGGCGGCGTTGCATGACATCGAAGATCCGGAAGAAATCGCCGAGATTCTTGGTCGACTTGAAAAACAGAAGAAATCTTCGATCAGCAATACCTTCGGCAGACTTTTTCGTAGTGAGTCTCTGAATTATCAGGCGGAAGAAGAGGGTGGATACGATCCCGACCTGGATCCTGAGGCGGGTCTCGAGGGCAACTACGAACGGCCCGGTCGTCAGTGGCGTCAGGCCAAGGGTGAATTGACCTCTTTGCTGGACAAGGTGAAGGGGTTATCCAGAATCCGGTTTAAATCTTAAGGGTACCTGACAAATAAGGTTGCATAAATAAATAAAGGGTACTTCTATTAATTACCGTAGGATGGGCTTTAGCCCATGCTGCTCCGTCGAAAACAAGATTCTCCGTCAAAAATATTATTTTTTAGAGGTTCCCTAAAGGAAGTGAGCACGGACAGCTCCATTATGTCAAGGATGACAGCAGGAAAAATCTTCTTATTAACACTTATCTGGCTTATCTGGCTGATGCTGCCGGCGGCGGTAGCTACGGGCCAGCAGAATCCGTCCGGATTGGGTGATTTTCCCGCGATTGCGGACTTGCCGACACTTTCCGACTCTGCGGTTTTGCCTTCAGACTTATCAGCGGCATCGACCGATCAGCCGAACATCTTTTCCAACCCGGCAACTCTGCTGGAGAATTCCGTCAAGCCGGAGAAGCTTTCATCCTCACTCAGCATCATGCTGCTGCTGACGGTGCTTTCCCTGGCACCGGCCATCCTGGTGTTGACCACCTGTTTCACCCGAATTGTAGTGGTGCTGGCCCTGTTGCGTCAGGCGATGGCTACTCAGCAACTGCCTCCCGCCCAGGTTATTACCGGGCTGGCGTTGTTTATGACTTTTTGTGTGATGGCGCCGACCTGGCAGCAAATCAAAGCCGACGCCATCGACCCTTACATCAATCCGATTGAGGGCCAACAGGCAATAGGTATCGACGAAGCCTGGCATCGGGCGTCCGGTCATTTGCGCAGCTTCATGATTACCCAGATTGAAAACACCGGTAATACCGAAGACGTTTACATGTTTGTCGAGATCGGTAATGTGCCCGAGGAGCTGCAGCAGAAAATCGCCGACGAATCTCTGCAGTGGCAGGACGTTTCCACCGCGGCACTCATCCCGGCTTTTATCACCAGCGAGCTCAAACAGGCGTTCATCATGGGATTCTATATTTACATGCCGTTTCTGCTGATTGACATGGTGATTGCCTCGATTTTGATGTCGATGGGCATGATGATGCTGCCGCCGGTGTTGATCTCGCTGCCGTTCAAGCTGCTGCTTTTCGTACTGGTGGATGGCTGGCACCTGGTGATTGGATCTCTGCTGCAGAGCTTTACCATTGCTCCGCCAATATGATGAATCTGATTGGTTAAGCCGTAAGAAGTTTTGAGTAATTATGATTGAAACAACAAGGAATTACAAAAATGGAACCTGAGATGGCATTAGACATTGGGCGACATGTTTTAATGACCGCACTGATGATCTGTCTGCCGCTGCTTTGCGTGGGGCTGGTAGTGGGTGTGCTGGTTTCCATACTGCAGGCGGTAACTCAGGTCCAGGAGATGACCCTTACGTTTGTGCCCAAAATTGTCGCCATGGTTTTTGCAGCCGCTCTACTGATGCCCTGGATCATGACTAAATTAATGGAATTCGCCAGAGAAATGTTCAGCCCGATGGTGGTGCCTTAGCCGGTTGAACAAATTAAAGTGATTTCACTGAACTAAAAAATTAAACGTTTTAGAAGTTTTTTATACCAATAACGATTGAGATTTCCCGGTTCGTGGTGTTGCAAACCCATTGTAAGCAACAGCTTACAATTCGCACCACCGGGAATTCTCACTTGGTTGGAGCATAAATGCCGATACTCGAACCCATACAACAAATTGCTGAGCAGGCTCCGGTGTTCTTTCTGGTGCTGTTTCGCGTGGCGGGCCTGCTGGTGCTGACCCCGATGATGGGTTCTTCGGCGATTCCGCTGAAATTCCGTGCTTTGCTGGCTTTGGCACTCAGTGCGGTTATCTTTCCGATGGTGCCGACGGTGGTGTTTGAGCCCAATTCTTTCGCCGGATTAGCTTTCGCAGTGGGAACAGAAATGCTCATTGGTATCACAATGGGATTCGCACTGTCGCTGTTGCTGTTGGGCGTTCAGGTGGGGGCCGAGCTGGTCGGCCATCAGATGGGTTTTGCGATGGCTCGCTTGGTTGACCCCAACACTCAGATTAACACCACCGTGCTGTCGCAATTTTATGTAATGCTGGCTACTTTGATTTACGTATTGATGAACGGCCATCTGGTGATGATTAAGTCACTGGTTAATACTTTTTATACGGTTCCGCTGCTGGGGGTCTCGATATCTATGAATGTTTTAGATGCCCTGGTAGCCATCCTGGCTGGCGCGTTTACCTTGGGAGTTCGCATCGCCGGACCGGCGCTGGTGGCTATTTACCTGGCGACGCTGGCTCTGGGATTTATCTCGCGAACCATGCCTCAACTGAACATTCTGGCTGCTGGTTTTCCCATTCGAATTACTTTGGCTTTTACATTGCTGGTCGCTTCGCTCGGATCAGTGTTTATGTTGTTTCAGGATAAATTGATATCGGTGCTGGAAACCATTGGATTGTTGTTTGCTTAATAAGGTTAAAAAATGCCCGCTGACGATGTAGCTGACAAAACTGAATCCCCAACCCCAAGACGCATTCAGGAAGCGCGTGAAAAGGGTCAGGTCGCCAAAAGCGTGGATATTCCCGCCGCTTTCGGATTGTTGGCGGGTATGGTTATGCTGAACTGGTATGGCCCAACAATCTTCCAGGGGCTGGCTTCGCTTATGGAAAAAACGCTCTCTTTCGAAAACGTTCCTACCAATGGAACCTTGGCTCTCGATACCGGATGGCGAACCCTGCTCAGTCACACAGCGCTGATGCTGATTCCGTTTTTTCTGGCTCTGGTAGTGGTGGCGATCGTTACGAATCTGGCACAGGTGGGTTTTTTAC
>DAOWAK010000334.1 GCA_030634605.1 Sedimentisphaerales bacterium | reverse complement strand
TTCAGGTTCTATGGTGCTGATCTATGAACCACTGAGTAATCATCGTGGTGAGTGTGTAAATGTTCTGTTCGCCGGTATGCATGTTGAAAGAGTTGAAGCGGACAGACTTCCCGCGGTGATTGAAAAAGACAACGAAATCCGCCGCAGCCGAGGACTGCCGGAAAAACCAATTGAAGGAATGACTGAGGAAATGCCAGATGAGCCGGAGATGCTGTAAAGGAAACCTCTAGAAACTGAAGCTGTTTCCGAGGGGGGGCAGGGAAAGAATTTTCTTGTGACGGACGAGCAAAAAAAAACGTTGTTGAAGGTGGCCCGGAAAGTGGTGGAATTGGCTGTCCGCGATGAGCCGGTCAGCACCTTCGATTCCGAAGACCCGCTCTTTAACGAACCGCGTGGCTGTTTCGTAACGCTGCACAATCACGGGCAGCTCCGGGGATGTATTGGGCAGTTTCAGCCCTCCGACTGCCTGCTCAAAACGGTGCGGGAAATGGCCGTCGCCGCTACCCGGGACAGCAGATTTCTATCGAATCCACTGACACCAGCCGAACTATCCGAGATCGATATCGAAATATCCGTCCTCTCGCCGCTGGAAAAGACGTCTGATCCTCTGAGCCTCGAACTGGGCACGCACGGAATCTACATCAAGCAAGGCTACCGTAGCGGCTGCTTTTTACCCCAGGTTGCCACCGAAACCGGCTGGAATACGGATGAATTCTTAAGCAACTGCTGTGGCGGCAAAGCCGGCCTGGCCCCGGACGCCTGGAAACAGCCCGATACCGAAATCTATCTGTTCACCGCGGAGATTTTTGGTGAAAAAGATTTAGCCTGAAAACAATCCTCCTGCCGGGACCGTTAACATAAGTGCTTGAATAGCACCGCATTAGGGCGGTCGTGCTGAATGGGCCGTTGGAAATCATTTCTCGCCCAGGTGGGGCGGTAATAGCAATCTTCCCAATGGTCGATTATAATTAGGTTGGGGATGACAAACTACCGGGGATTGTACTGGAATTGTAAGAAGATTTAACTTATTATTAATCCCCTTTACCAGAAGAGCCATAACGTGTTATTTTGATACCCCCTTTTTAGGGTTTTAACTGATTTTTGACAGGTTCAAACAGGGATGTTTTGAACTATCGACGGAGGTAATTGTTGATGACGACGGCACAAACCGGTACAGCAGTTGATTCTGCCCAACCCAAAGAAAAAATAATGAAAACGATCGACGGCAACACCGCCGCCGCCCATGTCGCTTACGCTTTTAGCGAGGTAGCGGCGATCTATCCGATTACCCCTTCCTCGACGATGGGTGAGGTGGCCGACGACTGGGCCGCTTACGGGCGAAAGAATTTGTTCGGTCAGGTTCTGAAAGTCCGCGAGATGCAGTCCGAAGCTGGTGCCGCCGGGGCGCTGCATGGATCACTGGCAGCCGGTGCGCTGACGACGACATTTACCGCCAGCCAGGGCTTGTTGCTGATGATTCCCAACATGTACAAAATTGCCGGTGAGTTGTTACCGTCGGTTTTTCATGTATCGGCCCGGACCGTGGCATCGCACGCGTTGAGCATCTTTGGCGACCACAGCGACGTCATGGCTGTCCGCCAGACGGGCTTTGGCCTACCCGCAACTAACACCGTCTAACCTACGATCAACTAGCCTCTGATCGCATAGGCTGCCACTCTCGAGGCCCGCGTGCCGTTCGT
>DAOWAK010000324.1 GCA_030634605.1 Sedimentisphaerales bacterium | reverse complement strand
GAATGTCCTGGCGTGACGCACTGAAGGAATTGCTCAAGCCGCTGGCATTGACTTCCCAGACCGGTTCCAGTCAAATCTTCATCCTGGGTACCGAAGAACTCCTCCGCCAGCCGCGCAAACTCAACCTCGTCGAACTCGACGCCCTCGTTCGGCTGCAAAACTCCAATCTTTCCGACCGCGAGGACAATCTCATCAAACAAATCCGCGAAGTAACCCGTTCCAATTTCACCCTTATAGAATTTGGAAAACCACGTGATAAAACCGACGAAAGCTGCTCCGAAGATTCACTTTCAAAAATCCCTCAATCGGCCAACAAAGTGCTCAACAGTTACAGCAGACATCTAGGCAAAGAAAAGAAGGTCAACGACGCTACCACCTGGTACCTCCGCGCCGACCTCGAACAAGGCCGAGCCAGTAGTATCGAAATCATCATCGTCCCGGCCAAAAGGCTCATCGAGATGAAACTGGATCGCCAGATCACCATCCAGTTCAAACAACAGCCCGTCCAGACCATCCTCCAAGACCTGGCCCGTCAGGCGGTGCTGAATATTAGCTTCGAGCCGGGCTGCATCGCTATGCTTGATGAAAACACCCGCAACAAATGCACGCTTATCATGCGCTACGGATCGATTAAAAACGCTCTGGCGGCTCTTGCGGGAACTACGGGACTGGCTTATCGAACCAGCCAGAACGGCCTCTACATCTTTGCCGGTGATCTGCTCAAACAAACCGCCGCCTCTCAGCCAGCCGTTGGCACCGTCACCTACAGCAACCCGAACCCGCTCATCTGCATTATTTCTACCAAACTGCCGGGTACCGATATCGAGACTATGGTCCTTATCCGCGAAGACGATCTGGACGATCATGGCCTGCTCGACAAATACCAACAACTTCACCGCGACAGCATTGGCGACTTCATGCGTTATCTGCAAGCCTATCAACCGTCAACCGTTTCGCCGGACAATTGATCCTTAAGGACTCTTAAACAAAATCATCCTATCAATTCCTTGCCGGTTCGGGGTAACTGCTCTATAATTTTGCTATCGAGGAGCTGTCAGTACAATAACCGGCTCAGGTGGATTATTTTAGCTAAGTTATCGGGATCAGTTACCATGCCGGAAAACGAATCCGTCAGTGATACCCTGCAGCGGGACTTTATGGTTGCCCAGCAGATACGCCACCGCGGCATCTCTCACGAGAATGTCATCCAGGCCATGACCCAGCTGCCCCGCCATTTGTTTATCCCGTCCAGACACCGCGACGAAGCCTACCTCGATCAGCCGGTTTCCATCGGCCACAACCAGACGATTTCGCAGCCTTACATTGTTGCCCTGATGACTGAAAAGCTGCTCATCGAACCCAACAGCATCGTTCTTGAAATCGGCACCGGTTGCGGCTACCAGAGCGCTATCCTGGCCCGATTGGCTAAGAAAGTTTACACTATCGAACGCCTGGAGCCGCTAGCTCAAATGGCCCGGAAAATCCTGGGCGACCTTAACATTACCAACATTGAATATCACCTGGGCGACGGCGCGCAGGGATGGCCCCGACCGCTGAGCGCTGCCCCCGATCACCCACCCGGCTTCGACCGCATTCTCGTCACGGCTGCGGCGGAATCGGTCCCTGCGGAACTGATCGAGCAACTCAATGAAAACGGAAAGATGGTAATCCCCGTCGGCCCCGGCAGCGACCAGCAGCTGCTTCTGCTGGAAAAGAAAAATCAACAAATCCGCGAATCCACCATCTGCTATTGCCGTTTTGTAAGACTGATTAGCGAATGATCCGATTGAGTTCCTGGCATTTGCCGCTTCATTAGTTGCTTTTTCGCGAACGATAAGTTAGTTAACTTTCGCAGTTTTACGTTTCGTTAATTGCACTCCAGCAGGGTCTTTAGGACGGTTTTTAATAAAATGTGCTTTCGTAAAGTTCATCGAACCTGCTTAAAATTGTCGTCCGCTTGGCCAAAAAGGCCCTG
>DAOWAK010000155.1 GCA_030634605.1 Sedimentisphaerales bacterium | reverse complement strand
CACGGCAGGGAAGATGGATTTGGCCTGGTTGATGGAAAATCCGGCTCTGCGTAAAATAATAATAGTTTGACATTTCTGCGGCTTTGGTATTTATTTTTATACCCGACGGCTATGGTTTTGTCGGGATTTTTATAATTGAGGGAAGGACATACTGATGGCGACGAGAAAAAAAGGCGGTTCCGGTACTACCCGTAAGCGGGGCAACGCCTGCAGTTTTTGCGGTAAGAGCGATCGAGAAGTCGGGCCGATAATTGAAGGGCCGAACGATATATATATTTGTGGCAGTTGTGTGGATCTCTGCTCGCATATAGTTCGACAGGAAAAGCGTAAGTCCGGCCACGAAGAGCCTTTGTTTACGACCATTCCTACGCCCCGTGAGATCACCGAAGTGCTGGATGAGTACGTAATTGGCCAGAATTATGCCAAAAAGAGTATCGCGGTTGCTGTGCATAATCACTATAAACGTCTTAATCATACCTTTGGCGACGATGACAGCGTTGAGATCGAGAAAAGCAATGTGCTGCTGATCGGACCGACCGGTTGCGGCAAAACCCTGCTGGCCAGAACGCTGGCGGACATTTTGCACGTGCCGTTCGCTATCAGCGACGCTACCACACTGACCGAGGCTGGTTATGTGGGTGAGGATGTGGAAAATGTGCTGTTGAGACTGCTGCAGGCGGCGGAATTTGACATCGATACTGCTCAGCACGGCATTATTTACATCGACGAAATAGACAAAATCGGCAAGACCAATCAGAACGTAAGCATCACCCGGGATGTTTCCGGCGAAGGTGTTCAACAGTCGCTGCTGAAGCTGCTCGAAGGTACGGTTGCAAATATTCCGCCCCAGGGCGGACGCAAGCATCCGGAACAACAGTATATTCAGATGGACACTTCTCAGATTCTGTTCATCTGTGGCGGAACTTTTACGGGGCTCGAAGACATTATCAAAACCCGGCTGGGACGCAAAATGATTGGTTTTGCCGCGGAAGAACACTCTAAAGAGGAGTCCAGCTCGCAAGCCGCCGAGGTGCTTCGGCAGGTTACGGCTCAAGATCTGGTGCATGTGGGCATGATTCCGGAGCTGGTGGGCAGATTGCCGGTGATAACCGCCCTGGAGCATTTGGATGAGCACGCGCTGGTGAAGATTCTGACCGAGCCGAGAAATGCTCTGATCAAGCAGTATCAGAAGTTTTTTGAGATGGAGAACGCTTCTCTGGAATTCACTCCGGGCGCGTTGTTAGCCATTGCCAAAAAAGCACTTAAGCGCGATACCGGTGCCCGGGCGCTGCGGGCGGTAACCGAGGAGATCATGCTGGATATCATGTACGAATTGCCGGATCAGGCCGGTAAAACTAAATATGTGATCGACGATAATATTGTCGAAGGCAAGGTTTCGCTGTTTTCCGCACGAAAATCCACCAAAAAAGAAACCGCCTGAGTTTAATTGCCATAATCGCAATTGCATGAATTGTCAACGGGGGATGTCTGACTCTCGTATTGCCCGATCACTCTGTAACCCGACAGCAAATACCACTTAATCCCTTTGCTTGAAAGGGTTTATAGAATCACAGTGAAGATGAGTGTTTGTTCACTGCTTTCACACTGATTTGAGGTTTTTGGGCCAAATGTTTTGGTCGGCAGAGGAAATAATTTCTTTATTAGTACTGGCAGATTAAGTCGGACGGGCAATTTAGTCGATAAGGTGGGTATGGCTGGGATAACCGTCCAGTGCTAATTAAAAACCAACAAAGAGATAAAAGTGGCCAAAAAAAGCGTTGATCCAAATTCCAAGGTGTTGGCATTGATGTGTCCGAATCTGCGTTGCCGAAAAATTTTGAAGGTGCCGGGATCGGCACGTGGTGGCAGTGTTCGTTGCAGCTATTGTGGCATTTCATTAGTGGTGCCGGACACAAATCCTTTTTCTAATAACAATATCAAAGCAGCACACAGGCAAAAGCAAATTGAGCAAAAAGGCATATCTAAAAAATGAGCCGAGACGTAATCCTTTAAATAACACGGATTTACGGCCACATCGCTCGTGAGCAGGCTTGCTTGATTCAGACTTGCCGCCAAGGGTAAATTGACCAACGATTGCTTCGGAGTACCGATAAGGTATCAGCTGTCGGTTTTTTTGTCGCCTTTGCTGGCGGCTTCGTCGATTTCTTCGTTTATTCCCTTGATGCCCTTTTTGAATTCGATGATTCCCTTGCCCAGGCTACGTCCAACGTCGGGCAGGCGATTGCCAAAAAGCAGCACTGCGACCAAACCGATAACGATCAATTCTGTGGGGCCGGGCATACCAAAAGCTATTATTTGTTCTGTTATCATCTGTTTGTTCCTGATATTTCATTTCGATTAAAAAATGGCAAAAAAGCATTTTTAAAACCATTCAAACGAATTACGCCTTAAATTATAATCGATCCGGTAGGAAAATCCAATATATTATACCAAGCATAAAAAAAGGCGATTTATGAAAAACACAACAAAAGCAGGATATTTTAAAAGACGGGTCCGGAAATTGGTGCTGCCGACGATGCTTACGGCATTGGTGGGTGTGTTGCTGATCGGCGGCTGTGGTCGGCTAAAGCCGGTGAGTTTGATTGATGAAAATGTGCAGGTACCGGACAAAAAAGCGGTGGTGTTCTTTGTCGATGGTCTCAACCGGGAGGTTTTCCGGCAAATGCTGGCGGCGGGGCAGTTGCCTGAGATTGATAAGTATCTGGTGCAGCGAGGGACAAGGGTAAAAAACGCGACAACAGTTGCTCCATCAATAACTTACGCAGTAACAACCAGCTTCGCAACCGGACAGGTTCCCGGCCACCACGGAATTTTGGGCAATCGATTCTTCGATCGGAATCAGCTCTTTTATGTCAATTACGGCACGATAACAACCTATCGGGACGTGGATGATCACTACCGCTGCGACAATATTTATGAGATTCTGGACGATCAGTTCAGCGTGAGCATCCAGACGCCCCTGCGGAGGGGAATCTATCGTAAAATCGACAACTGGGCTACATCGGGGCTTCGCTGGTATTTCGGGCAGATTACCGAGATTGATTGCCTGACCGCGGAACGGTTTAATTTAATCGGTGATATTTCACGGCGGGCCCGACGGTGGCCCAGTCTGATTTTTGCATATTTTCCGGCATTGGACGAGATGGGGCATCGCTATGGACCGGATTCCCAGCGCTATCGAGCGGCCCTGGTTAATGTGAATGAGCAGATCGGGCGGATTTGCGGGACTTTGCAGGCTAGTGGGATTCTGGAAAGTACGTATCTCCTGCTAATCAGCGACCACGGCATGGCGGCTTGCGGCAGGGATAACTTTCTCAAACTGTCAGAGCTGATTGAAGACGGCACCGGTTTGAAGCTGACAACGGCCGGACCGGATCTGCGGACGCCTTACCATGAACGCGTGGAGTATTTTTCCCGTTACGAAGCAGTGTTGGCCAACGGCGGTAACCGCTTGGGCAAACTGTATTTACGCGGCAAAGACGGCTGGCCGGATCACCCTGAGCCTCAGCAAGTTCGCGAAATTGCCGATCTGTTGAACTCTCAGGAAGCGGTTGCTCTAACCGCTTATCGCCAAGGCCAGGCGGTGGTGGTCCAGAACGGTAAAGGTCGAGCTATGATTGAGCGGTTCAATGCCGAACCTGGCAAAAACCTCAACTCCAGGCAATATCGATATCGTGTTATTGACTCACAATGCCCATTAGGCTATGTTGGTAATTTGCGCGCCAGTAGATTGATCGACGGTCAGTTTCACCCGGGTCGAGAATGGCTTTTGGCTACCGCGGCGAGTGAGTATCCGGATCTGCCCGTGCAGATTATAGAGCTGTTTGATTCGGACCGGGCTGGTAATCTGGTGATTTTCGCCGCCGATGGCTGGGATTTCTCCCCCGCCAATGTTGGTGGCCACGGCAGTGTGCGAGCGACGGACATGATGGTGCCGATGGTCATTGCCGGGCCGGGAATCGTTCCCGGCGGCCAGATAGAGACGGCCCGGACGGTTGATGTGGCACCAACGATAATTGAAATGATCGATCGGAAAAAACTTAACGGGCGCAATTTTGACGGCCAAAGCCTGCTAAGTGAGCTGGAAAGTAATAGATGATTTTTTGGGATTTTTGGCAAAAAGGAATGACCTATGCAGTCAGGTAAAAAATTTATCCGATCCATACGGTTGAAAAATTTTCTTTCTTATGGTTCCGAATCAAAAAAAATCCAACTGGAATCCTTAAATGTACTGATTGGTCCAAATTCCTCCGGTAAATCCAATCTATTAGAAGCAATAAACCTGTTACGTGAAACACCCAGAGATTTGGCAGTGCCTATTCGAGAAGGCGGAGGGGTAAACGAGTGGCTTTGGAAAGGAAACAAAGACACTCCGGTTGCGGAAATAGACGTTGAACTTGAAATTCCTATCAAAGGCACTACTTTACGGCACGCGATTCATTTTACGGAATCT
>DAOWAK010000136.1 GCA_030634605.1 Sedimentisphaerales bacterium | reverse complement strand
TACATCGCCAAAAACCGTCCCACTGAAGAACGTGCCCCCCAACCTAACTCCTAGCAAGAATGCGCCGTGTTATGGTACTTGTTCATCGGGATTTTTCATGAGCAGTGGCTTTTCATGGACGCTGAAGAAATTATCAAAAAAGCCGGGGCGGTAATTATTGATAATCTTGATGATTCCGGATACCTGGCCACTGACCTGCAACGCCTTACCGAACAGCTGCGCGAACCGGTCAAGCCCGAACAAATGGACCTGGCTCTGCGACTGGTCCAAACGCTGGAACCAGCCGGGGTCGGGGCCGGGAATCTCGCTCAGTGCATGCTGCTCCAACTGCAAAATCAGCCCGAACCACGCACGCTCGAAATTGAACTGGTCAATAATTATCTCAAAGACATCGAGATGAACCGCTATCCTGCCATTGCCAAGAAAACCGGGAAAACCATTAAAGAAATCCAGGAAGCCGTTAAAGTAATTTCCCAGTTGGACCCCCGCCCGGGTATGCAAATCGGCAGCCGTGAAACCCGGTATATTGTGCCCGATATCATTGTAGATTATGACGAAGAAAACGACATCTTCACTGCCCGCCTTAGTGACGGCAGCTCCCCGAATCTGCGGATCAGCACAATGTATTCCGGCATGATTAAGGATAAAAAAACCGCCACCGACGCCAAAGAATTCCTGCAGAACTCCGTCCGTTCAGCCCGCTGGCTTATCGAATCAATCGAACAACGCAAGACCACTCTGTTACGCGTAGTGAACCATGTCCTGAAAAACCAGCGTGATTTTTTCGACCACGGACCACTGCGCCTCAAGCCCCTGCCCATGGTTGAGGTCGCCGACGCTCTGGGAATTCACGTCGGAACCGTTTCCCGCGCGGTTTCGGGCAAATACTTGCAAACGCCCATCGGTATTTTTCCCCTGCGTTCGTTTTTTAGTGGCGGTACCGAAAACGCCGCCGGTGAATCTGTGAGCTGGGACGCCATCAAAGCCAAACTGCAGGAAATCATCGACAACGAAGACAAAAACCACCCCCTCAGCGACGACAAGCTGGTGGAAGAACTCGTCAAGCACGGCCTGACTGTGGCCCGCCGCACCGTCGCCAAATACCGCGGCCTGCTCAATATCCCTCCCGCGCGACGACGCAAAGAATACAGCTAAGCATGATGCTTCGATAAAAAAACCGGACAACTAAAGCTGTCCGGTTTTTTAAAGCCTGTCTAATCGCTTTATTAAATTTGTCAAAGGTAATTCCCGCAATAACGCGGTATTTTTACACGGGCTTTGTCTGGGTCCTTATACCGATTTTTCCAGAGCCTGATCGATATCGGCGATGATATCGGCAATATCCTCCAGCCCCACCGAAATCCGAACAAATTCAGGAATAACCCCAGCATCCCGCTGGGCTTGCTCACTCATCTGACGGTGACTGGTTGAAGCAGGATGCAATACCAGCGTCTTGGCGTCGCCAACGTTAGCCAGGTGACTGGCAAGTTTTACGGCATTGATAAACTTCTCGCCGGCTGCAAGCCCTCCTTTGATACCAAAACCCAGCACGGCCCCAAAGCCACCATCCAGATATTTTTCGGCATTGGCATAAGTGTAGTGATCTTTCAAACCGGCATACTGCACCCATTCAACCAGTTTATGTTGCTGGAGATGCTTAGCCAGTTCCAAAGTGTTGGTACTTTGTTGGCGAATCCGCAAAGGCAGCGTCTCCAAACCCTGCAAAAACAGGAACGCATTGAAAGGGCTGGGGCAAAGCCCGATATTCCTCATGCCTTGCACCCGCGCTTTGATAATGAAGGCGATATTGCCCATTCCCGGGAAATCACCGAAAACATCCCAATATTTCAAATCATGATAACTGGCGTCCGGCTCGGTAAAACCGGGGAATCTGCCGTTAGACCAGTCAAAATTACCGCCGTCGATAATGATCCCGCCAATAGAAGTACCGTGCCCACCGATCCACTTGGTACACGAGTGGACGACAACGTTGGCTCCATGCTCGATTGGCCGACAGAGCACCGGTGCGAAGGTGTTGTCCACAATCAGCGGCACCCCATTGGCATTAGCCACCTTGGCGATCGCGGCGATATCCGGCACATCACAGCGGGGATTGCCAATCGTCTCAATGTAAACCGCCTTGGTGTTATCCTTGATTGCCGCGGCCATTTTTTCCGGATCCGGCTCACGGACAAAAGTGGTTTCAATGCCCATTTGCGGCAGAGTATAACGAAACAGCGTTTCGGTTCCACCATAAAGCGAAGCTGAAGAAACAACGTGATCGCCTACCCCGGCTATATTGTGAATCGCCAGGAAAATAGCTGCCATCCCACTGGAAGTACCCAAGGCTCCGCTGCCACCTTCCAGAGCCGCCAATCGTTTTTCCCAAACGTCGGTCGTCGGATTCATCAGTCGCGAATAAATATTGCCAAATTCCTTCAGGCCAAAAAGGTTAGCGGCATGCTCCGTGCTGTTAAATAGGTAGCTGGTGGTTTGATATATCGGTACTGCACGAGCTCCGGTAGCGGGATCGGGCTGTTGACCGGCATGAATTGACAAAGTGTTAAATCCGGGTTTCTTTAGCAAATTTTTTTCCATTTTTTCACCTTATTGAATCGTTATTTAGTAATTCTTGCACAACGTCTACCCACATGAGCCGGATTCGCTTTCGATTGCAATTTTAACTCACGTTGTGCCAATTCTCTTAAATCATATGATTTCAAAATATCAGCAATGGAATCAGCCATTTTCGTCCATAATTCCTGAGCCGAACACATCCCGGAACGTGAGCATTCCGAACCAAAGCAATCTGTCGGTTGAACTGAAATATCGAGAACCTTATAGATGTCCCATACAGTGATATCCTCCGCCGGCTTGGATAACCGATACCCGCCCTCGACGCCCCGGACACTTTCCAGCAATCCGGCTATTTTGAGAGACGAAGCCATCTGCTCCAGGTATTTGGGCGAAATTTGCTGGTTTTCTGCCAACAATCGCAGAGGAACCGGCTTGTTATCAGACTGCTTCGCCAGTTCTACCATAGCACGAACACCATACCTAACTTTCGATGATAGCTTCATTTACGACAACTCCTCTCTTGGGTCAACATGTGGTCGCACATCGAATACATATTATATCCTATTGGAATAGTAGGTCAAGTAGGTAAAAGCATATTTTTCTGGGCCCACCGGAATGTTTTTTGGGCTTTTTTCACAGTATCTTAATCACTTAGCTGATCCGATCCCCTGTCTTTTGACCTTAGCTATGTTTGCGATAAAGAGCCGCAGCCGATTCAGGCTTAACGGTGTTTATATAAACATCGGTTGCCAACTCAAATCCGCCCGTATTGTGCAACCGGGGGCATATCTGTACGTACCACCGGAATCCTTCAGAATGGATTTCGTTTGAATTGAGCGCGTTGGTGTGAAACGCCAGATTGTAATCCGGGTAATTCAACGAGTTATCCAGGGTCCTGATGGTACGCTGCAGAATTTGTGAAAAATTTCCAAGAAGTTTGTCATCAAGATCGCCAAAATGCTGCTGTTCAAATCGGGGCAGCAGATAAATCTCAAACGGACACATTGAAGCGTAGGGGCACAGTGCTACGAAATATTCGTTAGCAAACAGCACTCTATGGCCGGCGGACAATTCTGCGCTGATGACATCATCGAATACGGAAGACTTATTCTTGTGATAGTAATCACAGCAGTGTTGCTGTTGCCTGATCAGCCGAGGCGGAACGACCGATTGCGCCAAAAGTTGAAAATGAGGATGGGCCAGTGATGCACCCGAAGAGCTTCCGTGATTATAGAAAATTGAAATTAATTTCACCTGACGATCAATCGCAAAGTTCTGGTAACGCTGCCGAAGTGACTGACAAATCGCCCGGGCCTGTTCATCGTCATGATACCCCAAAGAGCGACGGTGTGAAGTCGATTCGATTATCACTTCATGGAATCCCAGACCGACCTTGCTTTTCAATGGCCCGACACCGTCCTCAACTGCCTTTCCTTTGTCAACCAAAGAGCCGCTTAATGCCGCATATTTATTCGGCACCACTCGAACAGACCAGCCGGTTTTGTCCACAGGTAAATCGGCCGGTCGCACCGCATAGGTTTCCGGCGGCGTTAACGCCTCATTGCCGGGACAAAAAGGGCAGCCTCGATCAAAATCCGGTGGTTTCGTTTTGTGTGCTCGGACAAAATCAATAGGCCGATCATTACGCTTGGCCGCAAGAATTATCCATTGGTCGGTAATCGGATTATATCGATATTCAGACATGACCGTGATTATAGAATAATCCTGAGGATTGAAAAGCTGAAAATATCCAGCCTAAACTTCGCCTCCCCGCAAAGTAAGTGGAAATTCAACCGGGCACTTATCAGTTTTTCCGGCTTAGGCAATCTGGCGGGTACGGAATCTTCGATAAGCACGGTCCAGAGCCGGCAGGAAATAGCTCTTGCAGACCTTTTCCCAGGTCATCTGGCGGGCAATTTCGTAGCCATCACGGATCAATGCTTCCGCCTGGTCGTCATTCTTCGGTAACCGCTGCAGGATTTCACGGGCAACTTCAGCACTAACCGCCATTTCGATTCGGTCACGGTATTGTTGGTTAATCGACAAAAGATTCTGAATATTTAATTTAGGCCAGTTAAGGTCAGTCCGGACATAATCAGCCTTAATGAGATTGGCCGGTAGTTCCTCCCCGCAAAGCTGCTCGACAAATCCGCAGCAGCCACAAACATTGCTTGTTACACAAATTGCCCCATAACCAAGCGGCTCCAGTTGAGCGATGAGGAGTTTGAAGCAATCATGGCTCGCCCGCATAAGACGTTCCGCGACTATCCGACATATAAGAAGCGGTTTGAGCGACTGCGCCCGCTTTTCTATGTCCTC
>DAOWAK010000051.1 GCA_030634605.1 Sedimentisphaerales bacterium | reverse complement strand
TTTTCATCCGGCCTAAAAGTGCGGATTTTTTATTCTAGCTGGTGGGCTTTTTTTTCGGAGGGGATGTGTTAGTTGGGGTCCTGAGCCGGGTTATTCAGCCGCGGTTCGTCTAGGACACAGTGAAGCACCGGCACGACGAACATGGTAATCAGGGCCACGGTCATGCCGCCGAAAGTGGGAATGGCCATGGGTACCATAATGTCACTGCCGCGGCCGGTGGAGGTCAGTACGGGGATCAGGGCTAGGGTGGTAGTGGCGGTGGTCATCAGGCAGGGTCTGACCCGTCGTCGGCCGGCTTCGATGACTGCCAGGCGAATGGCGGCTTTGCTTTTGGGCTTATAAGCGGCAAAAGATTGATCGAGAAAGGTGGCAATCACCACCCCGTCATCCGAAGCGATTCCGAACAACGCCAAAAATCCTACCCAAACCGCGACCGACAAGTTGATGGTGTGTACCTGGAACATTTCGCGCAGATCGGTGCCGAAAACAGCAAAATCCAGAAACCAATTCTGTCCGTAAAGCCAGATCATGATGAAGCCGCCGGCCCAGGCAACAGCGATTCCGGAAAAGACCATCATGGTGGTGGAAAATGTCGAAAATTTCAGATACAAAATCATGAAGATGATGAACAGGGTCAGCGGCAGGATAACCATTAGCCGCTTTTCGGCGCGAATCTGATTTTCGTAGGTGCCGGCGAAACGGTAGCTGACCCCGTCGGGCAATCGCAGCAAGCCGGATTCGATTTTGCTGTTCAGATAATCCTGAGCCTGTTCGACGACATCCACTTCCGCCATACCCTGGGCACCTTCAAAAAATACGTAACTTACGAGCGCGGTATCTTCGCTTTTGATCGCTTGCGGGCCGCGAACAAAATTGATCCGGGTAAGTTGGCCCAGCGGAATCTGGGTGCCGTCCGGAGCCGAGACTAAAATCCGTTCCAGCGATTCAATATTGTCGCGAAGTTCACGGAGATACCGCACGCGAACCGGGTAACGCTGGCGCCCCTGAACAGTGGTGGTGATGACTTTACCGCCGATGGCGGTTTCAATCAGTTGCTGAACCGACTGCACTTTGATGCCGAAGCGGGCGATGGCCCGGCGGTCGATGTCAATCTCCAGGTAAGGTTTGCCGACGATGCGTTCGGCGTAAACTGAAGTTGGTTTGATGGCGGGAATCTGCTTGAGGTGACGTTCGATTTCCAGGCCGAATTTTTCGATGGTCTGCTGATCGGGACCGGTGATTTTGACACCCATGTTGGCGCGCATGCCGGTTTGCAGCATGACCAGTCGGGTTTCGATGGGCTGAAGTTTGGGGGCGGAAGTGGTGCCGGGGATTTCAGCGGCCTGGACGATGGCGTCCCAGATATCGTTGGGCTTTTCAACACCCTTGAATTCGGGACGGTCGGGATTCAGGTCGGGATCCAGCGGCGGTCGCCACAAGCGAAATGGTTGGCCGTTTTTTTCAGGGATAAGTCGGCCATTTTCATTACGTTCGAAGCGGCCGCGAACCTTGTAAGGTTCACCATCGGCAGCGGAGACCAGTTCACCATGTTCGTCACGGAAATAATCAGTGTCGTCGGCGTCAAACCGAAAAGTCAGACGTCGTCGGGACTGTTCGTCTTCAAGGTATTTCGGCTGATATATCACGACGGTTTCGATCATGGAAACCGGTGCCGGGTCGAGCGACGATTCCACCCGTCCGATTTTGCCGACCACGGTTTTAACTTCGGGCAGATGATCGATGGCAAGGTCCTGTTTTTGCAGTACGTCCAGAGCTTCACCGATGGAAGCGTGCGGCATGGTGGTGGGCATGAAAAGGAACGATCCTTCATCCAGAGCCGGTCGAAATTCCTTGCTCAGGCCGGGAAACTTATGGGCCAGATAAGTAACCGGCGGGGAAAGTCGCACTACTTTAGGCAGCCAAAAAACCCGATCAAAACCCAGCCAGACCGTTGCGCCCAGCAGCACAATAAATAAGGGCGGCATCATAAAGGAGATTTTGTGGTTCAAACACCAACGCAATATCGGGACGTAAAAATGCTGAAAAAGCTGGAAGAATAACAGTAGCGATCCGATCAGCACTGCGACAAAAATGAAATTGCGGAGTAGTCCATTTTCCGGCCCCAAAGGCAGCCAGTGCCGGCTCAGAATAATCGCCACCGCCAGCACAATCACGAAGGTGCTGAGATACTGAACAATTTTTTGCCAACTGTCGGGTATCAACTGCCGGGAAAAATGGTACAAACCGATCAGGACCAGAATTAAACCAACCCACCAGGTGATCAGCAGTGCCGCCGCTATTCCTGCGGCGATAAGAGTTCCGTAGCCGATCAGGGCGATCAGGCGGGTCCGGGAGCGCTTGGCGAAAAGCAACTGAGCCACCGGGGGGATCACCGCTAAAGCAACGATTATGGAGGCGATCAGGGCGAAAGTTTTGGTAAAAGCCAGCGGTTTGAAAAGCTTGCCCTCGGAATATTGCATGGTAAAGACCGGCAGAAAACTGACTATGGTGGTGGCCACCGCGGTGATGACCGCTGAGCCGACTTCCCGAACCGCCCGATAGATAACCTCACCGGTTTTAGCACCCGGACGCGACTGGTCGAGGTGCTTGACAATGTTTTCGCAGACAATTATTCCCATGTCCACCATGGTTCCAATGGCGATGGCGATTCCGGAAAGGGCGACAATGTTGGCATCTACCTTGAAAACCTTCATGGCGATAAAGCACATCAGCACCGCCAGCGGCAGCAGCGCCGAAATCAGCAGAGAGCTCCGCAAGTGCAGAATCATTATCAGCACCACGATAACGGTAACCAGAATTTCCTCGGTTAAAGCTGAGTTGAGCGTATCGAGAGTTTCGTTAATCAGGCCGCTACGGTCGTAAAAGGGA
Source organism: Sedimentisphaerales bacterium (assembly GCA_030634605.1). Lineage (GTDB taxonomy): Bacteria > Planctomycetota > Phycisphaerae > Sedimentisphaerales > SM23-30 > JAFGSR01. Next base: position 4,570 of record DAOWAK010000051.1, on the reverse strand, counting down.
ACGATTTTAACCTGGCTGACCGTGCCGTCGGCGAGGGTCTTTTTCGGCAGGCCGGGTGAGATTTCCTCGATTTTACGTTTGATGTTTTTAATGACTTCCAGCGGATTCTCGCCGTAACGAACCACCACCACCGCTCCGACGGCTTCGGTGCCGGACTTATCCAGCGCGCCGCGTCTCAATGCCGGCCCCAAAGTTACATGAGCAACATCCTTGACATAAATCGGAACATTATCATTGACCTTGATTACCGCGTATTCCAGATCGGCCGGCTTTTTTACAAAACCCAAACCGCGAATTATATATTCGACTTTGTTGATTTCAATGGTGCGGGCGCCGACATCGAGGTTGGACATTTTGACCGCGGCGATGACTTCGTCCAGCCGGACAGAAGCCGCCCGCATAGCGTCCGGATCAACATCGACCTGATATTCCTGAACGAACCCGCCCACCGAAGCGACCTCACTGACCCCTGCCACTCCACTGAGCGCGTAACGCACAAACCAGTCCTGGATAGTGCGCAACTCGTGCAGGTCCCAGCCGCCGGTTGGATTACCCTGTTCGTCATGACCTTCCAGGGTGTACCAGAAAACCTGCCCCAGGCCGGTGGCGTCCGGGCCCAGGGTGGGCCGAACATTGGGCGGGAGCGTCTGAGGCGACAGGCTGTTGAGTTTTTCCAGGATGCGCGAACGTGACCAGTAAAAATCCACATCATCTTCGAAAATTATATAGATGCTCGAAAACCCGAACATCGACAGGCTGCGTACCGTCTTGACCGAGGGCATCCCCATCAACGAAACCGTAAGCGGGTAAGTGATCTGGTCTTCCACGTCCTGGGGCGATCGGCCGGGCCATTTGGTAAAAACAATCTGCTGGTTTTCACCAATGTCGGGAATCGCGTCAACCGCTACCGGATTGCGGGGCAGGTCTTTCCAGTCCCAGTCAAAAGGAGCAACGTAATAACCCGCGCCCAGAACTCCAAAGACCAGCAGAAAAATAATGATTTTCTTATTCAGGCAAAAACCGATAAACCGGTCGATCAGGGAGGTGGAATCAGTTTTAGTGTTCGGCAAACGCGGGTCCATATCTCTCAGCCCTATTTTTTTTCGTTCTAACAAATTTTTCGCTCTAACAAAATGAATTTTCGTCAGCATTAAAGGCCAGGAATCATCATTCCTGACGCATGTTGTTAGGGATTCTTATTTTCGGCCTTGGTAAGATTTTCCACCTCGGAGCCGCAGCTAAACATTACCGCCCCGTAATAAGGATTTTCGACAGCGCTTTTATTCTGGAGCCAGTCCGCACCACGATTGTCAAAAGCCATCGGACAATGCATGCGTAATACAGTTTTGCTGGTGCCGGAACCGAAACGACGAGCGACCATCAGCATCGATTCGGACAGCATCACAAATTCCCGGCGGATTCTTTCGATGTTCACCGCGGTGCGCATCCGCGTGGTAGTTTTATTAATGTCGTCGGTTTCTTTTTGCCACACCTGCCACGCCCGGTCCGACAGCTGGGTCGGTTCGATTTGAGCCACCGATTGCAACAGTTTTTCACACCCCTGAATACTCCGGTCGAAATCGTCGTGGCTAAGCGCGTACTGAATTTCAAAATAATCCGTGAAAATCTTTCCCAGTTGTTCAGCCAACGGACCAACAATTTCCGGCTTGAACGAAACCGCTGCCGAAGTTTTTTCTGCCGGGTGGGCTTGGCTATCAGGATTCATCATGCTGGTCTTGCCCAGAATCTGCACGGCGCTGTCGATCTTGAAGTTGCCTTGAGCGACCACCATTTCACCTTCCGTCAGGCCGTCGCGAACGATGTAGTAATCGCCGGCTCGCGGACCCAGGGTGATTTCACGCCCCTGGTAAAGTCCCTGCTCGTCAGGATCTGCTACATAAACCACCGCTCTTTTTCCAGTCAGCAATGCAGCAGTGGTAGGAATAACCAGCGGAGCCTGACTGCTGCCGGTTTCGGCACCGGCGTAACCGAGCGTTTCGGCACGCACCAGCGGCATGCCGCAAACGTCGCACAGACCGGGCGAGTCTTTGATGACCTCCGGGTGCATCGGGCTGATCCATTTACCCGCCAGATCAGGTGCCAACACCTTGCCGTCTTCGGTCAGCCGGGCCCGAACCACCGCCCGCACGAACATTTCGGGCTTGAGTTTGCCGTGAGCATTATCCACGTTCACCCGGAGCCTGACGGTTCGGGTTCGCGAATTCAAAACCTGATCAACAAAAGCAATCTTACCGGTAAATTTTTTGCCGGGATAACTTTCGGTCTCAAACTCCACCTGCTGGCCATAACGTATCCAGGCAATGTCCGACTCATAAGCCTCGAGCATTACCCAAACCTTACTCAGATCGGCAATGGTAAAAATCCTGCTGCCGGTCTCGACATATTGCCCCTGCTTAACGTGCTTTTCGACCACGATCCCGCTGATCGGAGCGTAGATAGTCATGTGGTCCGAAGGTTGTCCCTGCTTTTCTATCTCGGCAATCTGCTTTTGAGTGAGTCCCCACAAACGCAGCCGCTCCCGCACCGCATCGACAGTTAGCTGGGCGGTTTGCCGAATGGTTTGCAGAGAGCTCTGCTGGTCGCTTTGTTTGAGAATTTTTAACGCCTGGATCAGTTCCTGTTGGGTGGTCAGCAGTTGCGGGCTGTAAAATTCCGCCAGATGCTCGCCGGGCCCGACCGATATGCCGGTGTAGTCGGCGTACAACCGATCGATCCGACCAGGAACCCAGGCGCTGATGTAGGCCAGGCGGGTTTCATCGTAGGCAATTTTGCCGACCATACGGATTTCAGCGGTAACAAATTTGCGTTCGACCGGCGCCAGTTGCACCCGGGCCAACAGGGCAGCTTGGGCACTAAGTTTCAATTGTCTCGGGCCGAGTTTGCCGCCTTGATCGCTGCTGACCGGTATCAGTTCCATTGGACAAAAATCGCAGAGGCCGGGTTTACTCTTACGGACTTGCGGATGCATCGAGCAGGTCCAGAACTGCTCCGCCGATGCAGATTGCTCATCAGCCGGCTGCTGATCTGCCGTACCCGAAGGGCCAATAAAAACTCCCAAACGGTATCCCAGGCCAAACACCGCCACGATCAACAGCACTATCACCGTCGGCACCAGTATTTTAACAAACAATTTCATTTTATTAACCATTAGCTTTTTATTTTTCTACGTTTGTGTGCCCAATAAGTAAACATCTGCTGCAGCCGGCAGGTATTATATATTGTATGCATTTCCGCCCTTAATTTTCCACTGCAATCCGTATCGCAGTAAAAACCGCTATTCAGGAACTCTAAGATCGCAAGTTTCCATTTATTGACGGTCTAATAAACATACTCTGTGCCTGGTGAAATGTTTAACTGCACAAAAGCATGCTTTCGATCACAAACAAACCCGCAAAAATAAACCAAACTGTCCTGGTGCTTATTTTCTTCGGTCTGGTGAAACGCGGCCGACCCGGCGGGAGGTGGTTTTTTTAGCGGCCTTTTTCTGGGAGGTTTTCTGGAGCACTTTCATGGCTTTTTTAACGTCGGCGACTTTAAGCACGCCGGTGGTGCGGCCGCCGCGGGCGCCGGCAGTACAATAAGCGTAAGAGATGTTGATGTGGGCTTTGGATAATTTGGAGGCAACCTCAGCCAACGCGCCGGAGTTATTGGACAGGTTGACACAGAGCACTTCGGATTCGTTGGCTGAGCTATCCAGTTGCTGAAGCACTTTGCGAGTCTTGGCTGAGCTGGCAGTAACCAGCCGCAACACGCCGTGTTCGACCGAATCCATCATGGTCATGGCGATGATGTTGATTTTATCTTTGGCCAATTCGTTCAGGGTCTGGGCCAAAACGCCGGGCTTGTTGATCAGGAAAACGGAAAATTGTGTTTCGATATGCATGACGGCCCTCGCATAATTAATTTTATTTAGTGTCGATTAATTTTTCAGGTGATTAACGACAGCGTTGCTAATCCTTTTTCATTTGGCTGACGGCGGTTTCGACGTCGTCAAAAAATTCAAAAACTTCCTGCAATTTGGTTATTTTGAAGACGCGGTACAATTTGGGATCGATGCCGCTGATTGCCAATTTGCCGTCGATCTGTTTGAGCTTTTCTTTCATGGTCAGGAATACCCCCAGCGACTGGCTGGAGAGCATCTGAACGGTGGACAGATCGAGCAGCAGCCGTCGCCGGCCGAACTTGTCGATCAGGGCATAAAGCTCCTTGGCGGTATCGGCAATGCTATAGGCGTTGAGCGCTGCGGCATTGGCAAAACCGATGACGCTGATGTCGTCTTGTTCTGTTATATTCAGACTGGACTCGTCCGACATTTTTATCTCCCGAAAAAGAGGGTGGCTTCGGTTGAGTTTTCAGGTTTCGATCACGGCAGCAATATGCTTATTTACTGTTTTAACGCAATTTCGAGTATTTTGTCAACCTTGCGGACAAATTCAAATTTCATTTGCCGCTGGACCTCTTTAGGCAGATCAATCAGGTCTTTGCGGTTTCTTTCGGGCAGCACGACGGTGCCGATGCCGGCGCGGCGGGCGGCGAGGACCTTTTCTTT
>DAOWAK010000141.1 GCA_030634605.1 Sedimentisphaerales bacterium | reverse complement strand
GTAGAAGTAAGGAATGTTCTGCCCCAAGAATACTGGATTCCCGCCTGCGCGGGAATGACATAGTGTGGGACGTTATTTTGCTGGGCGTTCTTAACGGCCCCTTTTAGGGGCCTTCCTCATACCACCGGCTTTGCCGGTGGTCGCTGATTCCGAAATCTTAAACAAATCCGAATTTCCAATTTTTTAAATACAAAACGCTAAGAATGATTTGCGGCAGCAACATGCTTAAGCTTCGCTTAAGCATGCCACCCGACGGAATTTCGAATGACGACACGGAGCGCAGCGGAGAGCCCGGCACGGAAACCAGAATGACCAATCAATGACGAATGACGAAGAAATTTTCCACTAAGAAACAGTGGCACTAAGAAGCCGGGGGAGGTCAACGGGTGTCTCCTTTGAGCTGGTGGATGGGGGTATTAAGGCGGTGATTGAGTTTTAACAGTCGGGCTGGACGGGAAAAGCCGGGGCGTGGTGAAATGTAAGTCCTTTTCTGACAGGGGATTGTGTTGTTTTGCGGCAGGGGGGTGGTTGGGTGGAATTTCTGTGGTTTTGGGTTGACAGCAGGGGGGAATATCCTTATTCTACCGTGTTCGAAATGTTTAGTACCTGATGGATGGGTGGTTACGGAGAGTCCGTAGCAAAATCGTCGGGCTATATTGCTGTGTATTGTTGTTCCAGGTTTCGGCCTGGTTGGTAAATATCAGTTTTAGTTGGTTGTTCTTGGAGGACCAGTTTTGGATAATTCCATCGTCCGCGAATTAATAGATGCGGGCATACATTTTGGGCATCGCGTTGGTCGCTGGAACCCGAAGATGAAACCATACATCTTCTGTTCCCGCAATTCTATTCACATTATTGACATCAAAGCCACTATTCGGGGCCTGCTACGTGCCAAAAAATACATCGCGAGCGTAGCAGCTTCGGGCAAGACTGTTTTGTTTGTTGCGACAAAACGTCAGGGCCGTCAACCGGTTATGGATCAGGCAGTTCGCTGCGGGATGCCATATGTGGTTGAACGTTGGCTGGGTGGCACATTGACGAACTTCCGGACGATTCGGTCGCGGCTTGGTCGGCTGGAAGAGCTCGAGGCTATGGACGAGAAAGGTCTGCTCGCGGCGGAAAGCAAGAAGATGGAGTCAACGCTTCGTCGGCAAATGCGTAAGATTCGCCGTAACCTCGATGGCATCAGGAAGATGGATCGCCTCCCCGGTGTATTGGTAATTGTCGATGCCCGGCGCGAGGATATCGCTATTGAAGAAGCTCGCAAATTGGGGATTCCCACGGTTTGCCTGATGGATACGGATTCTGATCCGGATCATGTGGATATTCCGATTCCGGGTAATGATGACGCGATGCGGGCAATTGAGTTGATAGTGACTCAATTGGCAGATGCGGTTCAGGAAGGCAAAGCCAGCTACATTGAGAATGCTGAGGCTGCTGATGATTCGGCACGTCGCGGTAAGTCGCGTCGGGTATCTACGGCACGAGCGGCGGAAGTGTTGGCTGATCCGGCACAGGCTGCTGCGGCAAAAGCTGCACCGGCAAAAGCTGCACCGGCCGAGGCTGCTCCGGCAGCACCAACTGCCCCGGCAGCGCCTGCAGCACCGGCAGCGCCAAGCGAAGTGCCCCCGGCTCCGGCAGAGACGGATAATGCGTCCGGGCCTGCTCAATAGCGTGGCATTTCTATACCCAATGGTATTATGATATCTGGCAGGGCCCGCTTTGGAGGGCTGTCAGGTTTGTAGTTCTAAATGAGCCCACTTTCGACGAGTGTGCGGCGGGACTTATTTGTTTCGCCGGCATGGCTTCGGGTGTCATTTATGATCGGTATGAATAATTGAGAAGAAGTAATGAGCAAGGAGTTTATGTAAGATGGCGGCAATAAGTGCGGCGATGGTAAAACAACTGCGTGATCGCACCGGGCAGGCGATGATGGATTGCAAGAAAGCCCTGACGGAGACCGACGGCGATATGGAAAAAGCTGTCGATCTGTTGCGTAAAAAGGGTATGGCGGTTATGGAGAAGCGTGGTGGGCGTGAGACCAGGGAAGGCCGCGTTATTAGTAAGATGCGTGAAGACGGCAAGCGGGCAGTGATGGCGATGTTGTGCAGCGAGACGGACTTCACTTCCAAAAATGATGATTTTGTACAGACGTCGGAATTGCTGGCCGATGCCATTTTGAACGCTTCGAGCACTCCGGAATCGGCTGAGGCGGTAATGGATCTGGATGCGGGCGACGGCAAGACCGTGGGCAGTGTGGTTAATGAGATTATCAGCAAGACGGGCGAGAAGATTACCGTTGGTGATTTTGCCTGTTTTGAGTTGGCGGGTTCGGGCAAGTTGTTCAGTTATGTTCATTTTAACGGCAAAGTCGGCACTTTGCTGCAGATCGACACTGCTGATGACGCGGTGGCGGGCAGTGATGCGGTGCAAACCCTGGCCAGTGATTTGGCTATGCATATCACAGCGATTAATCCGGGATCGGTTTCGCGTGATGAAGTTGATCCGGAAGAAGTGGCCCGGGAGCGTGAAGTTGCGGTTTCACAGGTTAAGGACAAGCCGGCGAATATTGTGGACAAGATTGTCGATGGCAAGATGAATAAATGGTACCAGCAGATTGTTTTGCTGGAGCAGCCTTTTGTTAAGGACGACAAGAAAACCGTTACGCAGTTGATCGATGAGGTTTCCAAAGAGGCCGGCGGCGAGATTACGGTTAAGTGTTTTAGTCGTTTGCAGATCGGTTGATTATTTTTGGCGTGATTAATTTTGGCAGAGAACCGGAAGGCGTTAGATGGCTGAGTTGAAGTACAAACGAATGCTTCTGAAGGTCAGTGGTGAGGGGTTTTGTAAGGTCGGCGGTTTTGGTGTGGAAGGTGAAGCGCTGGCAGGCATCGCGGCTCAGATTAATCAGTTGCGAGATATGGGGGTGCAGCCGGCGGTAGTAGTCGGGGCGGGCAACCTGATTCGCGGGGCGGTGCTGAGTAGTCAGGCGAATATTCACCGGGTGACGGCTGACCAGATGGGGATGCTGGCGACGGTGATCAACGCGTTGGCGTTGCAGGATGTGCTGGAATCGAGTGGGACGCCGACGCGGGTGATGTCAGCGATTGAAGTTTCGGCGGTTTGTGAGCCGTTTATTCGTCGTCGGGCGATTAAGCACCTGGAGAACGGCAAGGTGGTGGTGCTGGCGGCGGGGACGGGGAATCCATTTTTTACCACGGATACCTGTGCGGCGTTGCGGGCTTCGGAGATTCAGGCTGAGGTGCTGATCAAAGCGACCAAGGTCGATGGGGTGTATTCGGCGGATCCGATGAAAGATGCGTTGGCCAAGCTCTATGACCGGCTCAGTTACAGCGAGGTTCTGGATTTGGGCCTGGAGATAATGGATCATTCGGCGGTGTCGTTGTGCAAAGATAACGGGATTGATATAATCGTGTGCAGCCTGCTGGAGAGCGGGACCATGGCTAGGGTGGCTTGCGGCGAAAAAATCGGCACGTTGATAACCAGTTAAGAGGCTTGGCAATGCCATTGGAAGAAATTACCTTTGAAGCGGAAGAGAAGATGGACAAGGCGGTGACGTTCCTGCGGAGCGAATTTCGCACTATCCGCACGGGAAGAGCATCACCGGCGTTGGTTGACGGGGTCAAAGTTGATTATTACGGAGCATCCACTTCTCTGAAGGAGCTAGCTAGTGTATCGGCGCCGGAAGCCAATCTGATTGTCATCAAGCCTTTTGACGTGAGTTGCATCAAGGATATCGACAAAGCGATTCAGGCATCGCCGCTGGGGATAACTCCCAACAGTGACGGTCGAATCATTCGGCTGGTTGTGCCCCCGCTGTCGCGTGAACGCCGGCAGCAGCTGGCTCAGCAGATTAAGCAGATGGCTGAACAGGCCCGTGTGAGTGTTCGCAACGCCCGACGCGATGCCAATAAACAACTGGACCATGCTCAGAAAGACAAAGTTCTGACTGAAGATGACCGTGACGACGGCAAAAAAGAGATCGACGAGCTTACCAAAAAACATGTCGGCCAGATTGATGAGGTTCTCAAAGCCAAGACCGACGAGATAATGGAGATCTGATCGATTGCGATTGTTTACGGTTTAGATCGGCTATGTAGCTAATGACTAATGACGAAGCCCGAATGACGAATCAATGGCGAATAACGAATGACGAGCCGGAGTGGAGAGTTGGGTATCGAAATCTGAATCAAATACAAAGCCATGGTCAGGTTGAGAGTGTGTTGGTTTTTGGACTGGATCAGGTCAGGCAAAATTAAAATTATCGGCCCTGTTGGTTTAAGTGACCAACGGGGCTTTTTTAATGGTTATGGTGAAGGGGGCAGTATTTGGAATAATTGATTATTCGGGCTAAGGGAATTGGATATCGGGCCTGACTAACCGGACCAGACGGATCAGTTGTTACAGTTTAAGCAGGGGGGGTGGGCTAATTCTGTTAATTAGCTCTGCTGGATTTGCCTGGGTGGGTTTAGCAATGTATGTTTAAGTAACCTGAAAAAGTTCAGGGCAGGGAAAAAGAGGTGGCCTATGAGAAAACTTTGTCGGGGCTTGTTTAGAATGTTGTTGTCCTTTTTTGCCGGCGTACTGGTGACTTTCTATCTGCTGGTTCCGGGGAATCATTCTCCGACGGAATTATTGAATCCCACTCAGTTGGGAAAAGCAGCGGATTTTGACCGGGCGGGGCAGAAACTGGAGCAGGCCGGTGACCTGGCTGTGCTTTATGCTGTTCGTGCCAAGGATTACATCAAGGAAAAAATCAGCGACGACGAGCAG
>DAOWAK010000011.1 GCA_030634605.1 Sedimentisphaerales bacterium | reverse complement strand
TGAATTTACAAGCCGAACACTTAATTGTATGATTATTTCCGGTTTTGGGCGCTAATGGAGTTGACTAACCTACTGGTGCAGACTTTACAGCTTCACAAAATTACAACTGCCTTATGAGGATATCCAGATGTCAAATCTATCGCCGACACCGTTGCCGGTTGCAATTACGATGGGTGATCCGTCAGGAGTCGGGGCAGAGGTTATTGTCAAGGCGTTGGCTCAATATGACGAACCAACCCGCAAAAGAATCATAGTGGTTGGTGATCGTGTGGTGCTTGATCGTGCCTCTAAGGTTTGCGGTGTGAGTGTTTCGTTTCATGATTGGAAAAAACCAGGAAAAGTAGGAAGCACGGCACTATGCCAGATTACCGTTCCTGATCTTCCTGATGATTGTCGTCACCCGGTACCTGGCTTCCAATTGCATCAGCACCGTGATTACTTTCATAGCGTGCCGCAACAGCTCTCGCTCGCTGCGCCTTGGTCGGCATGTAAGGCGACAGCAGTGCAATTCCGCCCCAGGCAATCAAACAGGAAATCAGCCCCACCACCGCCCCCACCTTGAACCACTGGAAAAAGTTTATGTGAACCCGGTAGCGTTTTTCCAGCATCCCCAAAGCGACAATATTCGCGGTCGAGCCGATCATGGTAATATTGCCGCCCAGGCAGGCCCCCTGCAGCAACGCCCAATACAGCGGCGTCTGCTCCAGCTTGTTCACCACCGGCATAAAGGCCGCCACAAAAACAATATTGTCCACAAACGCCGAACCAATCGCCGAAATGAAAATTATTACCGGGATCAATAACGCCGGCTTATCGCCGAAAACCGACTGAAAACTGTCGGCAATTTCCCTGGTAACCTGGGTGTGTTCCAGCGTCCCCGCTACCGCAAACAGCATCATAAAAAACAACAGCGTCCACCATTCCACATCATCCTCAATATAGTGCCGGGCCCGCTTGTTCCGCCAGATCATCAGGATGCCGGCGATAATCAAAGGTGCAACGATTAGAATTGTGTTCGGCTCAAGATTCAAAAGACGTTCCAACTGGTGGTGCAGAGCGATAAAACAGATCATGCCCACCAGAATCACCAGCCCCCGCATATAGGGCACTTTCACCAGCGGACCCAGACCCAGACGCATCTCGCGACGGCTTTCCAGACGCTCCGAAAGCAGCCGAATATCCTTACGGAACCAGTACACCAAAACCCCCAGCGTACACGTCAGCGTAACTATCATTATCGGAAAAGACCACGTCAGAAAATCCATAAATCCCAGCGGCGGATCCGCGTTCTGACCAATCAAAATACCCACCGGATTGCCCAGCATCGTCCCGCTGGAACCAACGTTGGTCCCCAGCACAGCGATAATAAGAAAAGGTATCGGCTTGACCTTGAGCGTGTCGCAAACCTGAAAAATCAGCGTCGCCACGAAAACAATCGAGGTCACCTCATCCACCGCACAGGCCATGAACGCCCCCAGAAACACAATGATCGTCACAAATTTCAAACCCGTCATCCGCGGCGTACTGATCACCATTTGAATAATCCAGGTAAACAGCCCCAGCTCCTTGAGCACCCCGACGGTAACCATCATGCCGATCAAAAACAAAATCACGTCGATTTTGCATTCCTTGATAAACGTCGGCAAATCCAAAACGTTGCTGCCCATCAGCACGCCGATCCCCACAAACGCAATCGCCAGCCGAAACGTCCAAAACAGTAGCGTCGCCATGATAATCATGATAAAAATCGAACAGGAAATAATCTGGGACCGCTGCAGATTCACCGCATTGGCCAATATCGCCACCAGTACGCCCACACCAATCATTATGCCCATGCGAAAGGCAATTCCCGAAGTGCCGTTTTTCTTGTCTGAAACTCGCATTAGTCTCGCAACACCTTCCTTAAAAATCCCTCCAGAGAAACCACACCCACCAACTTCTTGCCCCGCAAAACGTAAGCGTTGTCCGCATTATGGCGGGTCAGCTCCTTGGCTATCTGAATGGCAGGAGCATCCTCAGCCACCGTGGCAAATTCACTGGCCATGATCTCCGTCAGCCAGGTCTTGCTCTCGTTGCGCAACACTTCCAGAAATGGTTCAAAATTCAAAATCGGCGTCAGATCATCCATCCACAAAATGTAATCGGGCAGACAAACCCGCAACAATTCGTAAGTGCTCACCACCCCGATCAGCTCTTCCTCCTTATCCACCACCGGCAAATCAATTCGTCCGTGCCGAACAAACAGATCGATCGCCTTCTCCAGCGTATCATTCTCATTCAGCTTGACCCGCACCGGGTCCATGATATCGCACGCCAAAACATAATTGGGCAGAATCAGCCCGTTGCGGTCGAAAAATTTCCATATCTCTTCGACGCTGCCCAGGCCGCTGACCGCATTAGCGGTTTCCGGGTCCTGACACATCTTGGCCAGCGAACTCATCGCCTGCAGATATAGACCAGGCGCCGTCTTGGGTGCCAGCGTCAGAATCATCAAATTAATCGGATTGTCCGGCTTGTTCGGATAAATGATCCCCTTTTGCGAAGTAACCACCCCCACCACCAGATCGTCGATTGCTTCCAGACGGGCATGCGGCATCGCGATCCCCGGCCCGACAAGGGTTGGAAACGAATTCTCCCGCTCCAGTACCGCCTCATAGGCATCATTGACATTGCCGATCCCCCGCTCCAATGCCAGCAGCCGAAGCAACTCCAATATCACTTCATCCCGACCGGTTTGCTCTATCTGGCAGATCACCTGCTTTACTGTAAACAGATGAGAAAATTCAGTACCGCTATAATGATCATTCATTAATTCTGGAATCCATCGTTAAATCACCGCTGTCCGGCAAAAATTGTTACAGCACGATGCCAAATTCAAATTTGAACCCTTAATTATACATGAAAATTATACCTGCCACAATAAACCCTTTGCCTTGGCTACCGATATTTCATCAAAAATCCCCTGCCCCCCTGCCGCTGTCCGCCCCAGCCAGACAAAAATAAAGCTAAATAGCCGAAAACTCGAACCCGTCAATAGCTGTATTTTCCTTATAACAATAGACTTACGAGCATTAGCCCCATTGCCGCCTCGGAACAGCCATTTTTCACCGGCAGATTTGGCAAATATATAAGTTTAGAACAGCAAAGTGTTTACGAATTTTTTTCTGTTGTTGCACATGTGCCCGGCACGATATAATTTATACGTTGAGATTATAAATTATTGCAAAGCAGCTGTAGAATGGGCTTTAGCCCATGCTGATCGCTGGAACACCTCAGAGTTGATAATTGAGGAGTAGTTTAATGTTTAGCAAACCGGTCAAAATTGAAGGCATCTCCAACTTCGCCGAGCGCCGACTCAGCGACTGGGAAAAACATAAAAAAGACGCCAAGCCCGCTCACGACGGCATCGAATACATCACCATCAGCCGCGAACTCGGCAGCGGTGGCGAGGAAATCGCCAACCACCTCGCCGAACTCGCCGGCTGGGATATGTACGATAAGGAAATCCTCAACTACATGTCCGAAAACATGGACGTCCACGTCAAAACCCTCGAAAGCGTGGACGAACAGACCATCGGCTGGATGAACGACTGGCTGGTCCCCTTCTTCACCGCAAAATCCAAAGAGCACGTCGAACAGCTGAGTTACTACAAACACCTCGGCAAAGTGCTCCTCGTCATCGCCCAGCACGGCAAAGCCATCATCATCGGACGGGCCGCCGGCCAATTCCTGCCCCGCGAAAAAGGCCTCAGCGTCCGCATCGTCGCTCCTTTTGAAATGCGCTGCGAACGTTACGCCAAGCAAAACGACATCTCCACCGAAGAAGCCGCCGCCATCGTCAAAAAATTCGATACCAACCAGCGAAAATTCCTCAAAGACTTTCTCGGCAAAGACATCAACGATTTCAAACATTACGACATCGTCATCAACACCGAAAAGCTGGACATCAAACCCGCCGCCCGATTCCTCTGGCGGGCCCTGGACCAGCGTGTCCTCAGCCAACAGGAACACCAGCAGGTCAAGAATGAAGGCATCGACATTGAACGCATCGTCGAACACCAGATGCAACAGTGGTCCCACGAACAGGAAAAACGCTCCGATGACGACTCCCCCGCCCATCTCACCAGCGGCGCCAACATCGACTACATCACCGTCGCCCGCGAAACCGGCAGCGGGGGCGCCGAAATCGCCCGCATGCTCTCCGATCTCATGCACTGGCAGCTATACGACAAGGAAATCCTCGACTACATGTCCGACAACATGAACGTCCACATCCGGCTGCTCACCAGCGTCGATGAAAAAACCCTCGGCTGGATCGGTGACCGGCTCGTCAGCTTCTTCTCCACCAAAAAATCCTCGCACCTGCAGTGGCGCTATTACGAACACCTCGGCCAGGTCCTGCTCGTTATCGCCGAGCATGGCCGCGCCGTCATTTTCGGCCGCGCCGCCGGAATGATCCTCCCCCGCGAAAAAGGACTCCGCGTCTGCATCACCGCCCCCTTCGAACTCCGCGGCAAACGCTACGCCAAGGAAAACAACATCTCTCTCGAAAAAGCCCGCTCCATCGTCAAAAAAGCCGACCGCGAACAAAAAAAATTCGTAAAAGATTTCATCACCAAAGACGTCAACGACCCCCTCAATTACGACATCATCTGCAACACCGAAATCCTCTCGCCAACCTCCGTAGCAAAACTAATCTTCCGCGCCTTCGAACAGCGTGAACTACACGAACAAGACCAGCAACCACAACAGCCGTAGCAACCACATAATCAGCAGCAACAGAGACCGCCCAAGTGTATGCTCTGCCTCAATCTTTCATAATGATATATTTATTTTGGGTTAATATTCGTACAAAAAGAAGGGCTTATCACATGTCTCGAACTTCACTCATTTTGATTTTCACCGTTTTTTCACTGACAGCCTCTGCCTTTGCAGAGTCCAACCACCCCACGCAATGCGCCCCCTCAACGTCTCTTGCTAATGATAAGGAATTACCCACCCAGTGGAGTACCACCAAAAACGTTGTGTGGAACACTCAAATCCCTGGTCGGGGCTGGTCCTCCCCCATCGTCTGGGGTGATAAGATCTTTCTCACTTCGGTTATCAAAAAAGGTGATCTGGAAGCACCTAAGAAAGGACTCTATTTTGGCGGCGAACGCCCTGACCCCTCTCCTGACACTCATCTCTGGATGGTTTATTGCATCGACTGGAACACCGGCAAGATCCTTTGGGAAAAGCTCGCTCACCAGGGCGTGCCCCAGCAGTCGATCCATATTAAAAATACCTATGCCTCCGAAACCCCCGTCACCGACGGACAACGTTTATATGCCTACTTCGGCAACTTGGGTTTATTTTGCTATGACCTGGATGGCAAGCAACTCTGGTCCCAAAAATGGGGCAGTTCCAAGATCATCTACGACTGGGGCACCGCGGCCTCACCTGTATTGCACCAGGACCGAATCTACATACTCAACGATAACCAGGAACAATCCTTCCTCGTTGCCCTGGATAAAAAAACCGGAAAAGAAATCTGGCGGGTAAACCGTGACGAAAAAAGCAACTGGGCTACACCATACATCTGGCAGAACCCCCAACGAACCGAATTGATTACTTCAGGAAATGGTGCAGTACGCTCTTACGACCTCGATGGCAAACTGTTATGGCAATTGACCGGCATGTCCTCAATTGTCATCCCCACCCCCCTGACAGATCACGGCCTGCTCTACATCAGTTCCGGATACGTCGGCGACAAAACCCGACCCATTTACGCCATCCGCCCCGGAGCTGCCGGTGATATCTCACTCAAGGACGGCCAAACCAGCAATAAATTCATAGCCTGGTCCCAGAAAAAAGCCGGCCCCTACAACCCGTCACCACTGATTTACGGCGATTACCTTTATGTCCTATACGACCGCGGCTCCCTTGCCTGTTACGATGCTCAAACCGGCAAAGAAGTTTACCCCAAACAAAAAATCGACCCAAAAGCCAAAGCTTTCACTTCTTCCCCATGGGCCAACAACGGCAAAATCTTTTGCCTCAGCGAAGACGGCGACACGTTCATCATCGAAGCCGGCCCCAAATTCAAAGTAATCAGCCAAAATAATCTGAACGAAATGTGCATGGCTACCCCGGCAATTCTCCGGGGAAACATCATCATCCGCACCCTGACCAAACTCTATCGGATTCAGAACCTACCCTAATCGCCCTCGATTTTCAAAGGTTCCCTTAAGTCTTTGTCGGGAATTACCCTTGAAGCTCTTCCAGCATTTGCCAGCGGGCATAGGCGGTTTCCAGTTGCTTCCTCAATTCTTCCAGCCTTGCTGTGACGGCAGCAATCTCCGAGCCTTTTTTGTAAAAATCAGGGCCGGCCGCAGTATCGTGCAATTGCTGCTGCTCTGTTTCCAGTGTTTCAATCAGCTTCGGTAGTGACTCAAGCTCCTTATTTTCCTTGAACGACAATTTACGCAGCCGCTCTGATATTTTTTTTGTCTTGAGTTTTTTGGCAGGGACATTTTCCGGCGGTTGTTGTAATTGGAGTGTGTTTTTACTTTGCCTGAGCCAGTCATCATATCCGCCGACGTACTCCTTAACCATCCCCTCGCCCTCCAGCACCAGCGTGCTCGTGACCACATTATTTAGAAATTCGCGGTCATGACTTACCAGCAACACCGTTCCTGGATAATCCAGCAGAAATTCTTCCAGCAGGTCCAATGTTTCAATGTCCAGGTCGTTGGTCGGTTCATCGAGTACCAGTATATTGGACGGCCGCGCAAACAGCCGGGCAAGCAATAGCCGGTTACGCTCACCCCCAGAAAGATTGGCCACCGAGTCGCGGGACTGTCTGGGCGCAAAAAGGAAGTCCTGCAGATAGCCGATTATGTGGCGGGGACTGCCGTTGATGATGATTGTCTCGCTGCCGTCGGCAATGTTTTCATATACGGTTTTCTCGTAGTCCAGCTGGGCGTGCGACTGGTCGAAATAGGCAACTTCAAGATTGGTGCCCTGACGCACGGTGCCTTGCTGGGCCGCCAGTTCCTTCAACAGAACCCGCAGCAGGGTAGTTTTGCCCGAACCGTTAGGACCGATTACGCCAATTTTATCGCCCCGCATGATCACCGTAGAAAACTCTCGAATGATCGGCTCATCAGGATTATAGCCAAACGAGATGCCTTTTGCCTCAATAACCAGCCTGCCCGATAGCTGGGTATCCTGCAATTGCATACGGACGGTACCGATTAGCTCTTTGCGTTGTCTTCTCTCCTTTCGCATTTCCGTAAGAGCCCGCACTCGGCCTTCATTACGCTTACGCCGGGCCTTTATGCCTTTGCGTATCCAAACCTCCTCTTGTGCCAGCTTCTTGTCGAAAAGGGCATTCTCGACCGATTCCACCACCATTGCTGACTCTTTACGCCGCAGGTACGTTGCATGATTGCACTGATAGCTCGTCAGCCGCCCACGGTCTAATTCGATTATTCGTGTCGAAAGTTTCTTCACAAACGCCCGGTCATGGCTAACGAACATCAATGTCCCACTATACTGCGAAAGGAATTCTTCCAGCCACGTGATGGCTTCGATATCCAAATGATTCGTCGGTTCATCAAGCAGCAATATGTCCGGCTCGCGAACGATCGCCTGGGCCAGCAATACCCGTCGCTTCATCCCCGCCGAAAGGATCTCAACTTCCGCATCAGCATCCAGCTTTATCTTTTCAATTATCATCTCAACGTAGTGGTTCAACTGCCAGCCACCTTCAAGGTCGAGACGGTGCTGAAGTTTATCCAACGGCCCCAGCAGATTTTCATTATGCGCTTCCGTAGCCACGCGATGGCTCAGCAGATGATATTCCGCCAGCAACTTCCCCCGCGGCCCCAGCCCTTCGGACACCACATCAAAGACGGTCCCTTTCAAACCCGCCGGCACGACCTGCATCAGACAAGTAACCGAAAGCCCAGGCGTTCTTGAAATAACACCACTTTCGTGTTCAAGTTCCCCGCCAATAAGTTTCATCAGCGTCGATTTACCCACCCCGTTGCGGCCCAGCAAACATATTCGCTCCCCAGGCTCGATCTGAAAGTTCATCTGCTCAAGCAGCGGGTCCCCGCCATACCCCACGCTAACATCCTGCATTCCCAATAACGCCATATCTTCTATTCCACCTATACCGATCACAAATAACACGTATAGCCGCGCCGGCAAAAACGCCTGGCTCCTCATAACACAAATCCATTGTAAGCTATAACTTACAATCTCGGCAACTACGCATTTTCACTTGGGTTGAGTATATAAAACCCCATCCCCCAATCATGTTACCATTATATATAATTAAAGGGACTTGTTCAACAGCCCCCCGGACACCTTTAATTTACCCCAGCGGCGACCACACCAAGGCGAATATAACCCATTCGCCTCCAAACATCTGGCTTTCATAGTTTCTTATTTTACCCCTTTAATTTACCTATCCTTCCTTATAGCTTTAAGTAACATTTGTTTTTCATCGTCATATTTAACTTCATAATAGGTAGACCGTTTTACATACATTTTCCCCCCTTCATATTTTGCTACCACAAAACTTTTTTTGTCTTTATCCTCGCCAAAATATGTATTTGCATCCACTGACTTAGAAACATACCATTTGTCTGAAAATTCTTGTACACACTCAAATGCCTCGGGCCAAGTTTTACTCAAATCGTAAACATTAGACAATTCCATTTTATTTGCAAGAGACTGAAAATCTTCAAGAGTAATTTTAGCCACAAGCCAATTTGATTTAATTCCGACTCCATTTCCAGATACGTCTAAATCATTCGATAAATTAGCATAACAATTTAAATCCGACATATTAGATGGAGGTGAGTTCCCAATGATATCTTTAACTTCATTATTTTCCCAAATTATCTGATTATAGTTTAACCATGAATCAGAAAGAGCTCTAGCATTTTCACCGTTGTCCAAGGAGTGAACATTTTTGCCAAACTTTACATAGGCAACAATGATAATGAAAATCACAACTAAGATAATTAAATATTTCATCCTATCTGTCTCTCCTAACAAATCATATCTTGGGGAATTAAGGGGTCAGGAATTAAGGGGTCAGTCAGGAATTAAGGGGTCATGTACATTTATTATTTTTCTCTGATCGAATCAAGCGATCGTTTAAACTTTTTTTAAGATAAGCTTTATTTGCCCCCCATTATAAAACCTCATTACCCACCCCGTCAATCCTGATAATCCTGTAAAATCTTGATATCCTGCCAAAAACTTCTTATGTGTTTTTTGTGAATATGAGGTTAAATATTCGTGTTAATTCGCTTACGCGGCTCTACGTGTCGGGGCTAAAAAATTAAATTCTCTGAGCTCTCATCCCCCTCTGGGGCGTCTTATTTTTGTTTTCTCATAGCCAACCATACCCCACCAACGCAGTAGGAAATAAATCTGCGTAAATCCGCGTTAATCTGCGGTTTCAAAAGGATTTATGTAAATTTCGCACTGCAAGCCAACCGAACCAAAAGCGCGACAGCCCTTTTTCAAAAATCGCAAAAAACTGCAAAAAACCCCCAACTTTGCCCCAACTCTCATCAATTTCTATGAAAAACCACCCAACTTTCACCCATGTTTTCGCACTCAATTTGATCTTTTCGCGCTTTTGACACCCCTTTTAGCGCCGCGCTTTCGGTCTGGTATTGGATACGCCGCATCGAATAATGCTACCGATTCTGCGGCGCTTTTTTTCCCATTTTGAACCATTTTTGCGACACGTAAAATATAGACTTACGTCCCACCAAAGCGCATAAAAAACCCCCACAAAACAATCATTCCATGGGGGTTTTATCTTGTCAAATCAATCAGCCTGAACTATCGACAAGCTGATAGCATTTTCTGCATCAATAGCTTTACCCAGCTACCGCAGCAGGCACATTGGGCACCATTCCCATCAGGAACACCATCGCGAAGATACCCACCGTTTCGACGATACCCATCGCGATCAGCAAAAAGGCGAAACCCTTGCCCTCGCCTTCACTTAGGGCACGAATACCCGCCGCACCGGTGAGCCCCTGCATCCAGGCCGAGAGCATTTCGCCCAGGCCGGTGGCAATGCCAATGCCCAGCAGCAAACCGGCATTAGCGGCAATTATTTCAGGATGATCCAGCAGTTTGGCCGCCTTATTCATCACAATCATAGCATAAAGCGTCTGACTGATAGGCATACCCAGCAAAATAATGTAGGTAAAGCTCAGAGTCTTACCGGTTTTGCCTTCCTTGGCCCAGGCGCCCGCCGCAGCTTGGCCTGCCACACCGATCCCCACCGCACTACCGATCGCTCCCAGACCCAGCATGAGTACCATGCCGAACTGCCCCAGGTAAGACCAGGTCATGCCGCCCTCTGCTGCCAAAATACTGCCGAACTGTGTTAATGTAGTCATTGTAATTTACTCCTGAATCGACTTTTTACTAAAAGGTTTGAATGAGTACCCAGTCCACTGCATACCCAGGTTATTTGAGAACTCTAACATATTCAAACGCACGCCATGTGCGAACAACGCGATCAAAGCCAGGCCGATGTTAAGTCCGTGGCCGAACACCAGCGTCGGTACCGCTATCAGCCAGGAACCAGAATCCAAAGCCAGTTCATTAAAACTGCCGGCCAGAACACCACTTGCCAGACCAACGGCCATCAAGCGAACGTAACTAATCACATCCGAAAAAGCCGACAGCATCGACAAGGGGAAATTAGCCAATCCCAAAGCCACCATTTTGAAAACATTGCGGCTGGGACTATTGAACAATATCGCTAGCGTACCGCCGGCTATCAAACAATACAGCCAAGGCATACTCCAATCCAACTCCGCGCCCAGAACAAACATCTGTACCACGCCGAGCATTCCCCAGACGAATATTCCCCAGCCGAGGTTGTTTAGGAAACGAAGATCGGGAAAAATCCGAATCGCCTGCCACAACTGAGCGATGCTCAGATGGATAGCACCCATGAAAAAGCTGATCTTCATCATCATGAAGCGCGACTGGTCAGACATGTTTACCGGGATCGGCGGTTTATACAAGGTGAAGCCGAAGAAGCTGCCGCACAGGAAACCCCAGATCAGCGCTACCGCTCCGACAATTATCAGCAGTTGTGTAAATTGCGGTCCCAGGGCTTTTGAAGCTTTTTTGTAACCCAGAAGCAGCGCCACCAACAAAAACGCGCCGTAACCGCCATCGCCGATCAGTATGGCGGCAAAAACCGGCAGCGCGATCATGAAGGGGACCGCGACATCAAATTCGCGATACCCCGCCACCGTGCCAAGCATTTTGAAGAGTCCTTCAATCGGACGCGCCCAACCGGGATAGCGGATCAGGGTCGG